>NZ_JPES01000072.1:0-26607 GCF_000730175.1 Haloferax sp. ATB1
GCCACGGCGGCCGAGACGACGGCGATCGCGGCTCCGACGACCGCGGCGGGGATGACGGTCTGTATCCGCGGGCGACCCGCCCAGCGGACGGTCTCGTCGTCGCCGCGGGCCAGCCAGTCGTCGACGGCCGCGACGGTCTCCGAGTCGGTCGCTGAGTCGGTCGTCATCGCTCGTCGGTCGTCGCGTCGAACTCGAAGTCGCTCGGTTCGAGCGCGTCGGGCGAGGCGTCGGAGTCGGAGTCGGTTCCGTCCCCGTCGGGCGCGTCGTCGCCCCCGGCCGCCTCCCCCTCACCCTCGACGGCCCGCCGAATCGCGCGGAGTTCGGTCAGGATGTCGTCGAGGACGGCCGCCTTCCCCTCGGCGTCGGTCTCCGGTCCGGAGCGGCGCTTGATTCGCTCGTTGACGAGCGTCTGGAGCGACTGCGGGTCGGCGACGTTCTGGAAGCTCATCTCGATGCCGCTGCCGCCGGCCGTGCTGATGTTGACGGAGCCGTAGCCGAACTGCGCGCCGAGGAACGTCTGGCTGTAGGAGGTGTCCTGCACCTTGTCGAACTCGATGCGCTGGACGCTCCGGGAGAGGACGCCCGACTTCCGGTAGAGCGCGTCGGAGGTGACGACGTAGTTCGTGTTCGTGTGCGAGAGGTACGACCCGACGAGGAGCGGAATACCCACGAGAACGAGCGAGAGCGGGACGCCGACGATGAAGGAGGGCACGAGGCTGTAGGGATGCGGGGTGTCGGCCCAGAGCACCTCTTCGTCGTCGTCGAGGGTGAGCCAATCGAACTCGGTGGTCATGGCTGACACGTTTCCGGCGGCGGTGGAATAGTGTTCCGCCGACTAAGGCCGCCGTCCGTGGGTGTCGGTACCGCTTACCACGACAATTCCGCCCGGTTGGGCAAATCATTTTACGGATGCCCGCAACGGGGCTTCCATGGACAAGCAGTCACTGCTCGACTTGCTGCGTCACGACGCTCGCGAGAGCGTAGATGACATCGCCCGCCAGCTGGGCGCAGACGCCGAAGCAGTGGCAGCAGCGCTCGAAGAACTCGAAGACGACGGGGTCATCCGCGGCTATCAGGCGGTCGTCGACTGGAACAGCGTCGAGGAGGAACACGTTCGCGCGCAGGTCGAAGTCGACGTGGAGCTCGACCGCGAGACGGGCTACGAAGAAATCGCCCGCCGCATCGCGCGGTTCCCCGAGGTCGCCACGCTCAGACTCGTCTCCGGCGACTACGACTTCTTCATCGAGGTCGAAGGCGAGTCGATGCACGCCGTCTCGAACTTCGTCTCCGAGCGCATCGCCCCCATCCCCGAGGTCACGAAGACGGTCACGCACTTCGTGATGGACTCCTACAAGGAGGAGGGCATCGAACTCGGCGACGGCGACGACGACGACCGGCTGTCTGTGTCGCCATGACGCTCGGCGACCAGCTCTCGGACCGCGTCGAACAGGTGCCGCCGTCGGGCATTCGGAAGTTCTTCGAGCTCGCCGAGGAGGTCGACGACGTCATCTCCCTCGGCGTCGGCGAACCCGACTTCTCCGCGCCGTGGGCCGCTCGGACCGCCGCCATCGACTCGCTCGAACGCGGCAAGACCTCCTACACGTCGAACCGCGGGATGCGCGAACTCCGCGAGGCCATCTCGGAGCGCGTCACCCGCTACGGGCAGGAGTACGACCCCGAAGACGAGATAATCGTCACGACGGGCGCGAGCGAGGCCGTCGACCTCGCGTTCCGGGCGTTCGTCGACCCCGGCGACGTGGTGGCGATTCCCCAGCCGTCGTACATCTCGTACACGCCGGGGGCCATCTTCGCCGGCGGCGAGCCGCTACCGGTTCCGACCCGCGCCGAAGACGAGTTCAAGCTCACTCCCGAGGCGCTCGAAGCCGCCGGGGCCGACGAGGCCGACGTGTTGGTGCTTTGCTACCCGAACAACCCGACCGGCGCGGTGATGACCGACGACGAACTCGCCGACGTGGCCTCGTTCGTCAGGGACCACGACCTCGTCGTGCTCTCCGACGAAATCTACTCGGACCTCCGGTACGAGGACGACCACGCCTCCATCGCCACCCAGCCCGGGATGCGCGAGCGGACCATCGTGTTCAACGGCTTCTCGAAGGCCTACGCGATGACCGGCCTGCGCCTCGGCTACGCCATGGCTCCGGCGGGAGCCATCGACGCGATGAACAAGGTCCACCAGTACGCGATGCTGTCGGCGCCCACGACGGCGCAGTACGCGGCGCTCGAAGCCCTGCGGTCCTGCGACGACTCCGTCGAGGAGATGCGCCGCGAGTACGACCGCCGCCGGCGGTTCGTCCTCGCCCGCTTCGAGGAGATGGGACTCGACTGCTTCGAGGCGAAGGGCGCGTTCTACGTCTTCCCCGAGGCCCCCGACGGCGACGACGAGGCGTTCGCCGAGGGCCTCCTCGAAGAACAGAACGTCGCGCTCGTCCCCGGAAGCGTCTTCGGCGAGGGCGGCGCGGGCCACCTCCGCGTCTCCTACGCGACGGGGATGCGCGAACTCCGCGAGGCGATGGACCGCATCGAAGCGTACGTCAGCGACTGAGCCGACCGGACGACACCCGCACCCCCTTTTTCCCGAACGAGCGCCGCACCAAAGTATGCGAATCATTCACACGGTTGGGGCGCGTACGTTCAGCGATGTACGACGAGATCCTGCTCCCCGTCGACGGGAGTCCGACGGCCGAACAGGCGGCGCCGCACGTGTTCGACCTCGCCGAGCGGTACGACGCGACGGTCCACGTGCTGTTCGTCGTGAACACCACGCGGGACAACGCGGGTATCGTCGGCGGGCCGGTCCTCGAAACGCTGGAACGGGAGGGCAAACGCGTCGTCGATGAGGTCACAGCACGCGGCGAGAGCCGCGGTATCGAGACGGTCGGGGCCGTGCGTCGGGGCGCGCCGCACGGCGCCATCCTCGACTACGCGACCGAACACGGCGTGGCGGTCATCGCGATGGCGACCCACGGGCGGACGGGCGTCGAACGCGTGCTCCTCGGGAGCGTGACGGAGCGCGTGGTCCGGACCGCGCCGGTCCCCGTGTTGACGGTCCGTGCCACCGAGTAGTCCGGGCGAAGCGGACACGGCGACTCGGCCGTTCGAACGGCCGTTGACGCCGCCGGGCGGAGTGTGTCATCGGTGCCGACCACTGTTGGCACATCTCGGGGGACCAACACGCAAAGTCTTATTAAATGTGGTTTCGTCGTTCGATACGAATGGTTTCGGGAGGTGACACGGACACCGCCGTGACGGAGGACACGTCCACGTTCCAACTCGGGTTGGACGACCTCAAGCGACGGGGGAGTGCGCTCCTCGTCGTTGGATCGGTTCCGACCGAACTCTACTCGCGTGCGTCCAAGCAGATGCTCGGCGCTCCCGACGAGCCGCGGCGTCGTCTACTGGTTCTCAACGGTTCGACGCCGCTCGACGACCGGCTCGATCCCGGCGTCGAACGCTCCGCGGAGTGGACGCGCGTGGTTCGGTACGCGACGCTCGAACGGAGCGCGGCGGCATCGCCGTCGCCGGCCGCCGCCGTGCCGAGTGCGGACGACACCTGCGAGCGCTGGATCGACGGCGGCCTCGGCCGACTCGGCGCGGAACTCGCCAACGACGTGACCGAGTTCGACACGCTCGCCGGCGGGCTCTCTCCGGCCGAACTCCGCGTCGCGTTCGACTGTCTCCCGTCGCTCCTCTCGCGGTACGACCGAGACCACGTGTTTCGGTTCCTCCACGTCATGACCACCCACGTTCGCGCGCGAGACGGGATGGTCCACGTCTGGTCACCCGGTGACCGCGAAGACGAGGTCAACCGGCTGCTCGAACCGCTGTTCGACGCCGTCGTCGAACTCGACGTCGAGGGTTCCGAGGCCCGCCAGCGGTGGTGTCTCCGGCGGAAAGACGTCTCGTCCGGCTGGTTTCCGTTGGAGTCGTGAACTTCTCGCGACCAGTACGTTTTTCACCTTAATCGTGTCACATAGACACAATGGAACCGCCCGGGCAGGGCGAGCGGGCTGACGCGTCTTCCACGCTGGAAGTCGGCTTTTCGCTCCCTTCAGAAGGAACGGGGTTGGTCGTTCGGGACAACGTGGAACGCCACCAGTTCGTGCTCCGCACGCCGTCGCCGGTCGCGCCGGAACCCACCGACCGCCGTCGGTTCTCGCTTCCGACGGACGCCGCGGTCCGCATCGAGACCGGCCGCATCGGGCTGGCGGCGAACACGGTCGTCTGCGTCCGCGACGAGGCGGGATCGATGCTCGCGCAGGTCGACCAACAGGGGCGCGAGGAACTCGGGGCGGGAACGTACAGCATCGAACTCTTCGGCGCGGTCAAGACGTACCTCCGGGCCGACGGACCGCTGACCGTCGACGCGCGACCGTTCGAAACCGTGCTCTCCTTCGAGGACCCGCAGCCGGTGTCCGTCGGCGCGCGGTCGTCCCACGAGAGCCCGGCGGCGACGATTACGACGACCGACGACCCGCTCGACGTGATGGCGGCCGTCTCGGCGTTCAGTTCCGCGCTCAAGACCACGAGCGTCGAGCGGTCGTACCCGACGCTCCGGGGCCACCCGCCGCTTCTCGAACTGGGCGACGAACTCGCCGTCCCCGAAGCGCTCGACGTCCCCGAGACCGGCGTCCGCATCGAACTCCCGCCGACGCTTCGCCACGTGTTCGTGGCGACGCCGCTGGCGTACTACCTCGGCGCGCGGCTCGTCCCCGGTGACGCCCCGCGACTCGTCGCCGAAAGCGGGTTCGTCCACGACTTCGACGGCCCCCACGGCTTCGAGGAGGCGGTCGCGCGCGCGCTCAAGCGGACGTTCTTCCTCGACTGCGTCGTTCGGACGGAGGGCATCTACGACGTGCCGCTCCACGAGCGCCAGACCGTCGAATCGCGGACGGACATCGAGGTCAAGGAGTTGTACGACGCGTCGCTCGGCGAACGGCTCTCGGCGTACTTCGAGATTCCCTACGAGCGGATCGCCGACCTCCTCCCGGAGTGGAAACTGACGACGCACGTCGCGCCCCGGGCCGACAACATCGAGCTTCTCCCATTCGTCACGAACGACCTCGCGGTCGTCCGGACGCCGTCGGGAACCGAGGTTCACCACTCGGCGGTTCAGGCGGCGGTCGTCGACGACTTTCTCAGGGACGACGGCGACGGCGACGTCGTCAGGAGCGCGGGCACGACGACGCCGAGCGAGACGTACGTCAAACCCAGTTCGACCGATTCGGTCGAGCAGGCGTGGATCAGCGACGGGACGCCCGTCGGCGCGAGCAAGACCACGCCCGCCGCCTACCGGAACCGCCTTCAGCGGGAGCCGACGCAGGGTGACATCGGTATCACGGTCGTCTGTAACGACCCCGAGATGCTCGCCGAGACGGATATCGTCGACGAGGTGTACGGCTCGCGCGACGGACTGTCGTTCGACGTCGACGCCCACTACGACCTCAGCGGGGCGGCGCTTCGGGAGACGCTCGCGGAGCCGACCGACTTCCTCCACTACATCGGTCACATCGACGACGACGGCTTCCAGTGCCGCGACGGCAGGGTCGACGCGGAGACGCTCGACACCGTCGGCACGGGGGCGTTTTTCCTCAACGCGTGTCAGTCGTACGACCAGGGGCTGGCGCTCGTCGAGGCCGGCGCAATCGGCGGCATCGTCACGTTCAGCGAGGTCGTCAACAGTCAGGCGGTCGGCGTGGGGCGCACGCTGGCTCGCCTCCTCAACGGGGGGTTCCCGCTACAGGCGTCGCTGGAGGTGGTCCGAATCGACAGCGACGTGGCACACCAGTACGGCGTCGTCGGGGACGGCGGGCTGTCGGTCGTGCAAACTGAGAGCGGGGTCGCGGTGCTCTGTGAAGTGGCCCAGCTATCGGGTGACGAGTACAGTCTCTCGTACGAGTCGTATCTGACATCACGGTGCGGCCCCGGTTCACTTATCATCCCTGCGTTACCCGGGACGAACGAGTACTATCTGTCTTCGCAGGACCTTTCGGATATCAAGCTCACAGAAAACGAGCTTCGAGAGTTTCTCGCGCTAGAACAAATTCCCGTCATCTATGACGATGACGTCTACTGGAACTGTGAATTCCTCCCGTAATTACGGGCCGTAGATGACACCCGTGTTTCCGGCCGCCACGCTGCCGGCCTGTGAGAGCAGGAGCGCGAGCGTGAACAGGACGCCCATCATGCGGGGGTTCTGACGAAGGTACGCGACCATCTGGTTGCTGTCGTCGGACATGTGCAGTTACCTCAAGGAGCGAGCTCAAAATATAATTTTTCGTGTATATCTGATATGAAATTAAATGAATTAAGTGGGCGGGACTCGCAAGTAATCGTCAATCAGACGAACGGTCCCCGTGTGAGTGCGAGAAACGACCCGCCGGGTACGAAAAACGGCCCGTTAACCGACGAAGACGGGAGACAGAGAGAACGGTCGGCGTCCGAAACGGGCGGGCTCGTTCAGTTGTCGATATCGGCTTCGCCGCCGATGTCCCGGTACACCGCGGAGATTCCTTCGGTCTCGTCGAGCTGGCCGAGCGTCTCGTCGAGCTCGCGCCGTAGCTCGTTCAGACGGGCGGTGAGCCGCTGGTACTCCTCGTTTTCTTCGAGCGCAGCCTCGTCCTTTTCGGACTCTAACAGCGCCTTCTTCGACGCGAGGGAAAACAGGTCCTGAATACCCACGTCGTAGGCGTTTCGCAAGATGAGGTTAGAGACCGTCTCGGTCAGCGCTTCGCGCGAGACTGGCTTAACGAGATAGTCGTCGAAGCCCATCGCGATGATGTCGAAGTCGGGTTCGACCGCGGTCACCATCGCGACGCGGCACTCGAAGCCACGGTCCCGGATCTCCGAGAGCGCCTCGTCGCCCGAGAGGTCGGGCATTCGACGGTCGAGGAGAACAACGTCAACCTCGTCGTCGAGCTTATCGAGCGCCTCGCGGCCGCCGTAGGCGACACGAACGCTGTAGTCGTTCCTAAGCCAGGTTGCGTACAGGTCGGCGAGGTCAGGCTCATCTTCAACGATGAGCACCAGTGGCTGTTCTGCGCTCATTGGTATTGTAGTGGTGTTCCGGGGACGCTCACGAAACTCAATGTCGTGCAGTGGTATATCAAAATACCTCTTGTCTAACGCCGTCCGAAACCGCACTTGTGGGCACTAATTACCCCCCGGAGTTGTTATACATTCCGGCGAACCGAACAGATACTACCCGTCAGGTGTCCCCGAAATCGACTCGATAGTGATGCGGTTCGCCTCGACGTCTTCCAACACCGCACCCCACCCGCCGACGGTGTAGGTCTCCCCGTCGGTCTCGACGGTGAGACAGACCTGTCCCGCGAGTTCGGAAAACGACAACGTGTCCGTCGGCGTGGAGACCGCCGTGTAGTACACGTCCGTCACTTCGCCGGTGAACTCGATGGGGTCGCGCTCGTCGGTCTCGTAGCCCTTGATGTGGGCGACGATTCGGTTCCCGTCGCGGACGAGCGGTTCCGCGTCCTGAACGAAGTGTCTGATGTCGGAGTACACTATCGGCGGTTCGTCGGTCTGGGCGTCGTAGACGACGTCCCAGACCTCCCACAGCGCCGTCTGGAAGTACCAGTGGAAGACGTACGCCAGCGTGTAGTCGTCGACGAGGACGCCGTACTGGTTCACCGAGTTGTCGTGCGGCGCGAAACACGCGCCCGTCCGGTCGACGATGGCGACGAACGGCGTCGGCAGCGTCCGGTGTCTGACCTCCGTGGCGACCCCGCGGTACTCCCGCCGTGCGACCGGTTCGAGTTCGTCGGTCCGATCGGGGTGGAGCACGATCTTCACCAGCGCGCCGTTCTCGTACGCCTCCGCGAGCGCCGGCTTGAGCTCGTCGAACTGCTCGGGGGTGACGGACAGTTGGACCTCGCCGTCCGCCTCCCGAATCATCTCTTCGGCCCGGCTGAACACCGTCTCGAAGCGTTTGACGATGCTCAGCATGTGCCGGTCGACCGCGGGCTGTTGCCAGCGCGTCTCGATTTCCTCCGCCGCTTCGTCCAGTTGGACGGCGCGGTTCTTGAGGTCCTCCATCACGGATTTCGGGTCGCACGCCCGCGCGTGCAGACTGTCCTGTTCGTACGTCTCGATGTAGCCTTTCGCTTCGAGGTCGCGGAGAACATCGTAGATACGGGCGGTCGGCACGGCGCAGGCGTCGGCGAGTTCGGTCGCGCTCGCCGCTCCGAGTTGGAGGAGCGCGACGTAGGCTTCCGCCTGATACTGTGACAACCCGGCGTTCCGAAGTGCGGTGCGTAGCTCCGCGGTATCCATCGCTTGTAGACGGACGACATACATCCCTATTAATTATCGCATGTTCTCGTCCCGCGGTCGTTCCGGGAGTCGAGTCGTTAGATTGCGAATGCGACGCGAGGGTGAGCGCGGCGGGACCCCGAGCGGTGTCCCAGAAAAACGCCGGCGTTCGGGAATCACGGCCGGAGCGCGGTGAAATCGGAGCAGAGACGGTAGAGACGAGAGAGACCGGAGAAACGCGAGAACGCGTTACTCGCTCGGACTGTAGTTCGGCGCTTCGTCGGTGATCATCACGTCGTGGGGGTGGCCCTCGGTCTGGCCGGCGGCCGAGACGCGGACGAAGCGGGCGCGCTCTTTGACCCCGGGGATGGTCTCCGCGCCGACGTAGCCCATGCCGGACTGCATGCCGCCGACGAGTTGGTGGAGTTCGGACGCGAGCGAGCCCTTGTACGGCGTCGCGGCCTCGACGCCCTCGGGGACGTACTCCTCGTCTTCGTTGTCCTCTTTGAGGTAGCGGTCGGCACCGCCGGACTGCATCGCGCCGACCGAACCCATGCCGCGGTACTGTTTGTACTTCTTGCCGTTCATCGTGATGACGCGGCCGGGTGCCTCGTCGGTGCCGGCGAAGTAGGAGCCGAGCATGACGGCGTCGGCACCGGCGGCGACCGCCTTGATGGCGTCGCCGGAGTAGCGGATGCCGCCGTCGGCGATGACCGGGATGTCGTAGTCGGCGGCGACGTCGGCGACCTCCGCAACGGCCGAAATCTGGGGCATGCCGGAGCCGGAGACGACGCGGGTCGTACAGATGGAACCGGGGCCGATGCCGACCTTGATGCCGTCCGCGAAGTCGACGAGTTCGGCCGCGGCCTCGCGCGTGCCGACGTTCCCGACGACGACGTCCGCCTCGACGGACTCCTTGATGTCGCGGGCGGTGTCGATGACGTTGAGGTTGTGCGCGTGGGCGCAGTCGATGAAGATGACGTCGACGCCGGCGTCGTCGGCCATCTGCGCGCGCTCGTCGTCGAACGGGCCGACGGCGACGCCGCAGACGAGGCGGCCGTCGTCGTCGCGGGCGGCGTTCTCGTGTTCGCGGCGCTGGAGGATGCCCTGCATCGTGACGAGGCCGACGAGGCGGCTGTCGTCGTCGACGATGGGGACGCGCTCTATCTTGTGGTCGTACATGAGTTCGAGCGCGTCGCGGGCGGTCACGTCGCGTTCGGCCGTGATGACCTCGTCCGTCATGGCCTCGCCGACCTCGTCGGACTCGCCGACTTCGAGGTATGGGCGGATGTCCGTGCCGGAGATAATGCCGAGGACCACGTCGTCGTCGTCGACGACGGGCGCGCCGGAGACGCCGGCGCGCTCCATCATCTCGTCGACCTCGCTGATGGTCTGGCCGGGGTTGGCCGTGACCACGTCCTCGCGGCGGATGACGAGTTCGTCGGCGCGCTTGACGCGCTCGATCTCGCGGACCATCTGCTCGGCGTTCATGTTGCGGTGGAGCACGCCGAGGCCGCCCTCGCGGGCCATCCCGATAGCCATCCCGCTTTCGGTGACGGTGTCCATCGCCGCAGAGAGGATGGGAATGTTGAGTTCGACGTTCTTCGAGACGCGCGTCGACACGTCGGCGTCGTCGGGTTCGACGCGGCTCTCCATCGGGCGGAGCAGCACGTCGTCGAATGTGAGGGATTCGGGTACCCGTAGCTTCTCGGTGAAGGGTTCTCGGTCAGGAACGTCGTTCGCCATATCAAGCGTGGTTGCGGCGACGACAAAAGGGTTGCGAGATAGCACGGGCGTGTCGATGTATCGCAAACTACGCGTCAATATGTACACGTGTGTGCTTACGCGGCCGCCGCGTCGGCGGGCGAGGCGCACAATCGGAACACGCGGCCGTGGCCGCGTCGACTGGATACGCCGGCACGACTGCCGAGGCACCCGTTCCTCGTCATGGTGTACCGAATGGCAATACTATCGTGAATAATCACCATGTTCACGAATGTGTATCCCAACATTTCCGAGATTTCAGAGTATATCCGACGAATCTTCAGCGACGCTTATAAATAAAGCAGAAATTTCTGTGTTGCATGCGGTCGTATCCCACACAACGTTTAATACTCCTGTCCTATTGTAATCTCGTATGGACTCCACGCGTCCCGCCGCATCGCGCATTGCCGGTCAAACGACCTCCGACTCCGGCATTCTCTTTACAGCGATGTGGCAGACATTTAAACGGGAGTTCAATATCGGACGAAATGGGCTTCGCGTGCGGAGCGCCCGCACCCCGCTGTCCGAATTGCGTCCCTATCGCCGCTTGGGCCATGGTGACGGCCAGTAACATCGAATGAGTGTCTCACGCCACCCAGTCGCCCTTCGCCTTGAGCAGCAGGTCGGGGGTGCCACCCGACTGCTCGCAACCGTCATGGGGCTGCCCCTCATCGACGGCATCTTCCCCGCGCTCATCATCGCGGGGGCGCTGACGACCACCGCGGGCGACCCCTCGATTACGGGCATCCTCCAGACCGGCCTGCTCATCTTCGGCGGCTCCGCGACGGTCGCGGTCATCCTCGCCGAGATGGACGGCACGCGCCGCGAACAGCTCACGTCCATCCTCCTGCTCGGCGCGCTGCTCATCCCCGTCGCGGTCGCCGAGGCCGCCCTCGCGGAGGTCATCGCGGAGGTCCTGTACTTCGAGCGGTTCCACCGGTTCGCCGGCCTCGTCATCCTCGCCGTGGCGGCGAAGACGGCCTCCTCGAAGGTCGGCGAGTACCTCCCGTCGCCGAGCGTCATCGTCGGCCTCGGCCTCGTTGCGAGCTTCAACCCCTCCGGCATCGAAGCTCTCATCAGCCCCGACACGAACCTGCTCACCGCTAACCCGGTGCGCCTCCTCAGCGCCGGCGCGGCGGCCGGTACCGGCGTCGGGTTCGCCGGGGCGGTCGCGCTGTTCGCCCCGCAACTCCGCGGCAACGTCGACATCGACCTCTTCCGCTTCGGTAGCTCGGTCGCACTCGGCATGCTGGCGCTCGAAGTGCTCGGCCTGATGCCGACGCAGGCACCCGTCGCACTCGGCGTCCTCGCCGTCACCGCGCTGTTCGCGTTCGACCCCGGCTCCGACGACGCGGACCTCGACGAGTTCGTCGACGACGCCTCCGCCACCGAGTCGGCCACGCCCAGCGCCCAACGCGAACGGGGCGGTCGCAGACGGCGGTGACGACGGCGACCTGACCGAGGACTACGACGCCCTGGTCGACGACGGCGCGGACGAGACCGACGACGACGGCTCCGGTCCGGGGTACGGCTACCCCGGCGAAGAGGAGTCCCGCGCGCCCTGGCTGTAACCCGCCGGGCGACTTTTTCTCCCGGCCGACGAACCCCGTCGCATGCGACGGAGCTTCGATATCCGAACCGAGCGCCGGCTTCAGGTCGTCGACGTGACCGACGAGGTCGAAACGGCGCTTGCCTCCGACTCAGACGGCGTCTGTACGGTCTTTTCGAAACACACCACCGCCGGCGTCTGCGTCAACGAATCCGAACCGCGACTGCTCGGCGATATCGAATCGATGCTCGCCGAGGCGGTCCCCGACGACGGCTGGGACCACGACGACCTCGACGGGAACGCCGACTCGCACCTCCGGGCGCTCCTCGTCGGCAACGGCGTCTCGATACCCGTCGCGGACGGCGACCTCGACCTCGGCCGGTGGCAGTCCGTCCTCCTCGTGGAGTGCGACGGCCCGCGCACCCGGACCGTGACGGTTGCGACGCCCCGAGTCGACCCGGGGCGCGGCCTCGCAGGCATCGGCGGCGTCGAACCCGAAACCGACGCCGACCGCTGGCGGAGGGCTTACTTACTTCGGGACGGTTGCACGGGTATGAGCAACCGCGTCGTACAAGGACGGATGGTCACGCCCGAGACGCTCGCCGAACTCGTCGAGGGCGAGCGCCCGATGGACGCCGAGCCGATTCAGGACGCCGACTTCGACTGCCCGGAGTGCGGCGAGAACGTCATCCAGGTGGGCTACATGCCGAGCGTGACGGAGTTCGTGACGGCCTACAAGTGCCAGGAGTGCGACTGGGCCGACGACGACCGCGACGAGTAGAATCGAAACCCCTTTAAGAAAAATCGCCATACGAGAGAGTGCAGACAGCACGAATCGGGGCTGTGGCCAAGCCCGGCATGGCGACTGACTCCAGAGGCTTGGCGCCCGGGACGACACTCCAGCTGATATACTGAGCGACCGACTGATCATCGGTCGTGTTGACGACCCTCTGGAGTTCCGAGGTGCCCACCGGAGATATCAGTCGATCGGGGGTTCAAATCCCTCCGGCCCCACTCTAACCTTAATCCTTTCGCAGGGAGTAATAAAAGAGGAGAGCAGCCGCGCTCACCTTACGTTAGTCCCTCTCTCAGGCGGTGATTCCGCGTGAGTCTCGCGCCCTCGAAGCGCGCGGGAGAACGCGCTGAAGCCGACCAGATTTAGCGCGTCGACGGCTTCGAAGTCGCACCGAAGTCGAAGGTGACCCGTCGTCGGTATCTCGGGGCGCTCGAACGGTACCGACTCATCGAACAAGAAGTCGCGACGCGAGGGACCCGGTATCGGCTCGTCGAGCCGCGATTCTCACAGGCTACGGGGCGGCGGCACCGATGTTGTTGTTCGAGTCCTTGAACGGAAGGTCGATTTCGAGGCCGTCGTAGGCTAATACTGGTTTCTTCGGGAGTCCCGGCCCACCGCCTTCGAAGTCGATGACACCGATGTCGGCCAGCTCAGTCAGGTTCCGGTGAACCTGCTTGTAGTCACGATTCACCAACTCCGCGGCTTCGCGGATGCTGTCTGGCTCGGACTCGGAGATTGCCTCTAGCAGTTCGAGGTTCTTCGGGCTGAGCAGTCGACTGAGTTCTGCGAACGAGTCGAAGTTCAGCACCGGCTGAGCGTCTTCGAGTTCTTCGCCTGCTTGAGCCGCCTTGAGCCGCTGTCTCGTACTTTTGTCGAGGTTGTTCCCCTCTCCAACCGTCACTTTGAGCTTCGTCATGTTTGTCTCCTCTCCGTGATTTCTCACGTTTCCCAGTCCCAAGAGATGGACGACATCTCCTCGGCCTCTTGTTTGAATCGGTCGTAGAGCGTCAGCATCCCAGGGAAGTCGATTATCTCGACTTCGGACCCGGCATGTCTCTCATGACCTTTCGTCCGTTCGTGGGCGTTGTCGTACCGGAGGATGGTGTCCCCAGCAATCTTGCCGAGATGGAGTCTGTAGTCCCACCCACTAGGACACTTTTCGTCCTCCGTTTGGCGGATGGTCACATTGACGACGTAGTCGTCTTTGACAGCCTTCCAGTCTGCAATCGTGATGTAGGACGCCATCCGCATCCTATGTTGTTCCCTCCATAGCCATAAGCCTATGGACGTAGCCACATAGCACCCCTGACGGCTCTGTTGAAATCTCAGTTGATGATAGTTTGTTGATGCCGTGTTGAATAGAGGGCGCGAGTCGGTTACTAACAGGTTCCCAGTATGAGAGAATTGAATCCTCAGAACAGGGGTATGCTGTAGCAAGGGCATTTATACTGTGAAATCCTTGCATAACAGCAGAAAGAATGCCTGAGCGGAAGAACCAGCACTACGTCCCCGAGCACTACCTCCGAGCTTGGGCCGACAACGAGATAACAAACGCACTCCCCCTGTCAAAAGGCGAATCCTTCCCAGAACACATCTCCTCTATCTGCTCCCGCAACTACTTCTACGGTGACCCTCCAGTAGTCGAAGCCGAACTCCAGCACATAGACGGATACCACGCGAACCCTGTCAGCGAACTCCGAGGCAAGGACAACCTCACTGATCTTTCCCCGCAACAGATCAAACTACTGCTGTCCTTCATTACTACACAGCGCTCCCGTACCAAGGCCACAAAAGAAGATATCCGTGCCGGCGAGGACTTCCTGCGAGACGCAATAAAAGATGACTTTGAACACGACCGGTACGAGGATCTGATTACCTGGGATCCAGAACTCACACCGGAAGAGAGAGTGGACACAATGGTTGACGCCTCTTTACTCGGGACCCATCACTACGTCATCGGGCTTGGAATCTTCGGATACCACGCAATCAAGGACTTGGAAGCGGTGATGCTGTGCAACCTCACCGACCAAGAGTTCATAATCTCTGATTCCCCAATCGTCTTCGACAACCCCTGCTACAAACCCAATTACGGAATAGTAGCGGGACTAGGCAACAGAGGCCTCCAAATCTTCTGCCCGATAAGCCCGGACCAACTGCTTCTGCTTTACGATCCCCAAATCTACAACCTCAAATCAAACCACAAGCAACAAGTCCTCATCAAAAGCCAAGAGATTGTCAATCAATTCAACCAAACACAGTTCCACAACGCAGAAAATACCGTACTGTTCCACAACAGCACCGAAGACTACATCCAAGACCTGCACAGCCAGATAGACGATGTCCGCCGCAGACAACAAATCACGATGCCAATGGAAACAGAAGAGATGGGCAAGGCAGAGGTACAAAAAGCCCCACCCTACCAACTACCAAAAATATCGCCTGACATACCTGGCATCAACACCGCTGAAGGATTCAAGTACACCAAAGAACGACCTACCTCTGAGCCTTGGGAAGGTCGGAACTTGGTACGCAGAATGTTTAACGAGGCCAAGGCGCCTGATGCTGGCCTGATCTACACAATCAGGGTCTTCGGGGAACACCTCGGATTGACCAGCTAAGCTAGCTTTGAGGGCTTGGCGAAGGTCAGGTGTTCGCACTCGTATTCTTCAACGATCTTGACCGTGGCTCCCATCCAAACCTTCCGCATCTTCCGACCGGTCATGAATAGCTAATTACTGGCCGTCTCTCACTCTCTACGCGCTAAAATGAGTCCACGGGACCTCCGCTCGACAACGGCGGAGATTGCAGTGCGTCTGTGTTGGCGGGTGTTCCCCGAATTACCACGCTGCGCCCGTGGTCTGATTTACTCAGTTGTTCGTTTGAACAGTGCAGTGAAGACGACGCCAACGTTGGCTAGTTCTAAGGCCATAGCGCCTAGCTCAGAACTGAGCGCAACGTCAACAACGTGCGGTAAGTAGTCGAGCATTTTGATGAGTACCCCCTGAGATGACCTTCGGCCGAGGTAGTGGTAATACTTCTTCTGAATTGACCCATCATTGTACAGACATTGATCAGACTGTCCCGTTCTGCACACCTATCTACCGGTTGATTCAATCGAGCATTCTTAAACTGAATGAGCGGACCGTGCTGAACACATCTCTCTGTCCGAGTCACGTGATCTCTGTCAGTTCCTAATGACTTCGACAGGCTCGATCTAACTGATTCGCTCATCTCGCTAATCGACAGACTGCGCTAGGATTCGTTCATTCGCCCAGTTTCTCTCATTCGAAAGAAGAGACGCGAGAGTGCGACAAAACCGGAGATTAGAACGTCGAATCCCCCGGGGCACTTAATGTCAATTCTAACGCAGGGTTTTAACACGGAGTAGCGACGCTCTCGCGTGGGTTCTCTCCCACTCGGGAGACGGTCCCCACGAGACTCACAAACCCGTACTCACAGGAGAAGCGCGAGGGAACCCAGCGCGACGCCCGCGGCCACGACGACCACCAAGCGAAGCGCCTGTTCGTCGTCCACGCGGAAGACGCCGGACGCCATCACCGAAACGAACCCACCGAGGAGCGCGCCCCGGAGAACCCCGGCCGCGCCAGCGACCGAGTCCGCCGGAACCGACACGCTGAGCGCAACCAGTCCCGCGGGTCCGACGAGAACCAACGCGCCGTCACGGCGGAGATTCCGCGACTGTTTCTCCATGCGTCGCAACCTCTATCGCTCGTTTGAAAAGAATTGGCGCCCGACCCGGAAGAAATTACCACAAAAATACCAATCAATTATAGCCGCTCGGGGTGACGGCGCGGTATGGTACGGGACACAGCGCATCGACTCGCCGAGTACCTGAGCAGGCGCATCGGCGACGAACTTCGGACGGTCGTCATCGCCGACGGCGACGGGTACGAGCTGGAATACATCCGCGACGACCTCTCGGAGCGGTACACCGAACGGACGCTGGCCGACGTCGTCTCCGACCTCCGGGTCGAAACGCCGCTTTCGGCTCCCAGCGTCGACTCGCCGCCCGCCGGCGAGCGCCGCGCCGTCGTCTACTACTACGAGAACGCGTTCGTCCTGCAGTTTCCCTTCTCCGAGACGGAGCGAATCATCATCAGTGTCGGAACCGACGCGGGGACCGACCTGCTTTGGTTCATCGAGGACTGCCGGCGCATCGTCGACCGGAGCGGCTGAGTGCCGGGGCGGTCGCGTCGGGGCCCCGCCGACCGCGGCGACGTCGCCGCTGCACAACGATTTTCTCTCCCGCGCCCGAGGGGTGAGTGATGGAACTCGTCTCTGTCGCCGCGCTCGCCGAGAACCGCGTCATCGGCCGCGACGGCGAACTCCCGTGGCCGAGCATTCCCGCCGACAAAGCGCAGTACCGCGCCCGCATCGCCGACGACCCGGTCGTCCTCGGCCGGACGACGTTCGAGTCGATGCGCGACGACCTGCCGGGGAGCGCCCAAATCGTCATGAGTCGAAGCGAACGGTCCTTCGCGGTCGACACCGCCCACCGCGCGGCGAGCGTCGAGGACGCGGTCGACATCGCGGAGTCGCTGGGCGCGGAGACGGCCTACGTTATCGGCGGCGCCGCCATCTACGCGCTGTTCCAGCCCCACCTCGACCGGATGGTGCTGAGCCGCGTCCCCGGCGAGTACGAGGGCGACGCGTTCTATCCCGAGTGGGACGACGACGAGTGGGCACTCGACGCCGAGACCGACTACGAGGGCTTCACGCTCCAAGAGTGGGTCCGGGCCGACCGCGACTGAGGTCGGGGCCACGCCAGCACGACCGGCGTCCGCGTACCTCGCGGCGAGGCCCGCTGGGGCGCGTAGCTTGATACGCCGGAGGGCCGTAGCGGGCGACGATGCGCCCGAACGTCGACACGCGGATTCTCGCGCTCGCGCTGGCCCGGATGGTCGACGCCCTCGCCAACTCGTTTCTGGTCGTCGTCCTCCCGTTGTACATCGGGAGCCAGTTGGTGTCGATGCCGTCGTTCGTCGGGACGACGCTCCCGCTCGGCCCCGTCGAGTTGCCCCTCTCGACCGAGCTCCTCATCGGCGTCGTGCTCTCGCTTTTCGGCTTTCTCAACAGCTTGAGCCAGCCGTTCACGGGGTCGCTGTCGGACCGGACGGGACGGCGGCGGGTCTTTCTCCTGACCGGTCTCGCGCTCGTCGCCGTCGGGAGCGCCGGCTACCTCGTGTTCGCGGACTACGGCTCGATACTCGTCATGCGCGCGTTGCAGGGCATCGGTGCGGCGTTTACCATCCCGGTCACGGTGGCGCTCGTGAACGAACTCTCCGGGGAAGACGAACGCGGCGGCAACTTCGGCCTGTTCAACACCTTCCGACTGCTCGGCTTCGGGACCGGCCCGCTCGTCGCCGGCGGCGTAGTCACCGCCGGCCCCTACTCGGTCGCCGGCGTCGGACTCTCCGGCTTCGACGCCGCGTTCCTCGTCGCCGTCGGCGGCGCGGCGGTCAGTTTCGTCCTCATCGTACTGCTCATCGAGGACCCCGAACGGACCGACAGCGAGGCGGCCGACGACATCTCGCTTTCGGTGCGGAACCCAGACGGGTCAGGCCTCGACCCGGTGTTCGCCCTCGGCGTCGCCACCGTCGTGATGGCGCTGAGCATCGCCATGTACGCCCCGCTGGCCAACGTCATCAACGAGCGCCTCGACCAGGGGACGTTCCTGTTTTCGGTGCAGTTCGGCGCGACGGTCCTCGCCAACGTGGTCTTCCAGTACCCCATCGGCCGACTGAGCGACCGCTACGGGCGGCGGCCGTTCCTCGTCGGCGGCTTCGTCCTCCTGTTGCCGACGACGCTCGCACAGGGGTTCGTCCAGACGCCGGGGCTGATGATTCTCGCGCGGTTCCTGCAGGGCGTCGCGGTCGCGGCCGTCTTCGCCCCCTCGCTCGCCCTCGCGGGCGACCTCGCCAAGGCGGGCCAGTCGGGGTCGACGCTCTCGATTCTCACGATGGGGTTCGGCCTCGGCGTCGCCATCGGCGCGCTGTTCTCGGGCGTCCTCGTCGGCTTCGGCTTCGCGGTCCCCTTCGTGGCCGCGACCGCACTCGGCGCGGTCGGGCTCTTCCTCGTTTACACGCAGGTCGGAGAAACCGTCGATGCCGACGGTGGTGGCGGCGGTGGCGGTCCTACGCCCGCCGGCGGCTAATCGCGGTTCGGATGCGACGCCGCGTCTGCATCCCCAACGATATCGAGCAGGAACGAGCGAATCGTCGCCGCCGTCTCGTCCCACGTCGGGTGCGCGAGGAATCGGTCGCGGGCCGAAAGCGACAGCGACTGCAGTCGCCGCCGATTCCGACACAGCGGGGCCACCGCGTCGGTGATCTCGGCCGAGTCGGTCGGGTCCACGAGGAAGCCGTTCTCGCGGTGCGCGACGAGTTCGCCCGCGCCGCCGGCCGACGAGACGAGCGCCGGGAGGCCGAACCCCATCGCCTCGACCGCGGCGATGCCGAACCCCTCGTAGTGCGAGGGGAGCGCGAACAGGTGGGACTCCCGGAGCGTCGCCGCGAGGTCGGCGTCCGAGAGCCGGCCCGCGAAGGTCACGCGGTCGTCGATGCCGCGGTCAACGGCGAGCGTCGAGAGGGAGTCGGCGTAATCGCCGTCGACCGGCGCGCCGACGACGGTTAGCTCCCAGTCGCCGCGGACGCGGGCGAGGCCGCGGAGCAGGCCGTCGACGTTCTTCCGCGGTTCGAGGTTGCAGACCGTGACGATTCGGAGCGGGCCGTCGGCGGCGCGCGCCCGTATCTCGTCGTCGCCGAGGGGCGCGCCGAACGACGAAAAGCGGTCGCCGGCCGGGTGCGCCACGACGCTCGGTTCGGGGTCGGTGACGGCCGCGACCGTCCGTTTCGTCGTCTCGCTGTTGAACACGAATGCGTCGGCGGAGCGGAGATACCGGCTCTCGACGGCGCGTCTGGCGCGTCGTCGCCACCACCGAAACCGCTCCAGCGAGTGGAGGTGGTGGACGACCGAGACGACCGGGACGCCGTCGGCGAGCAGGGCGTTCGCGCCGACGAGCGAGGGGTGACACAGTTCGTCCTGTAGGAGCACGTCGGCGTCGAGGCTCCGGAGGCGGCGGACGGCGGTGAGGTTGTCTCGGAGTCTCGTTCGGTACGGCCGCTCGGGGAGCGAGACGACGGTCACGTCGTCGCCGGCGGCGCGGAGTCCGCGGACGAGTTCGGAGTCGTAGCGATAGCCGCCGGAGCGACCGTCGAGCGGGCCGTAGACGACGATTCCGACCCGCACGTCAGAGCGGGGTCTCGTAGGTCGCGCTCGCCACGTCGTCCTCCCAGACGCGGACCGAGACGTGTTGGGGTGCGTCGAGAGAGGCCGCCTCGACGAACCGCTCGCACACCTCGCGGGCGAACCGCTCGACGCTCGGGTTCTCCCCCGCGAACTCCACGAGCTCGTTCATCGTCTCGTCGCGGTAGCGGGACAGCGTCGCGTCCAGCGCGGCCTTCACGTCGTCGATGTCGACGAGGTAGCCGTACTCGTCGAGCTCCGGCCCCGAGAGTTCGACCTCGACGGTGAACGCGTGGGAGTGCAGCTCACCCTCCGGGCCGGGGTTCGGAACCGTCAGGTAGTGCTGGGCGATGAGGTCCCTGCGGACCGAGACGCGGTACATGAACTGTCAACAGTTCCGGTAGGTAAAGAGGATTTGGACGGCCTCGTCGGGGGCGTCTTCGAGGAGTCGGTAGGCCCGCGCGGCTTCGTCGACGTCGATTCGATGGGTCACGAGCGGGTCGAGCGGGAGGTCTTCGAGGTGGTCCCACGCCAACGAAAAGCGGCGGTCGGCGTCCCAGCGCCCGCGGAGGTCGGGGTCGATGGTGCTGACCTGACTGCTCTCGACGCTGATGCGCGAGCGGTGAAATCGCCCGCCGAGGTCGAGCGTGGCGGGCTTGGTGCCGTACCACGACCCGACGACGACCCGGCCGTCGTACCGCGTCACCGACAGCGCGTCGTCGAGCGCGTCGGGGTCGCCCGAGAGTTCGAGCGTCAGGTCGGCCCCGTCTGCGGGCGCGTCCAGCGACTCGGGGTGGACGGCCTCGTCGGCACCGAGGCTCTCGGCGATGGCCCGGCGCTCGGCCACACAATCGACCGCGGTCAGGCTGCCGAGCGGGAACGCCGCGAGGAGCGCGGTGGTCACGAGCCCGACGACGCCCTGTCCGAAGACGACGACGTGCTCGCCGATGAGCGGCCGACCGTCCATCACGAAGTTGAGCGCGGTCTCCATCGTCGGCAGGAGGGCGGCGCGCTCGTCGGGCACGTCGTCGGGGACGGTGATGAGTTCCGACGGGGACGCGAGAAAGCGGCTCTCGTGGGGGTTGAACGCGAAGACGCGGCTTCCGAGCCGTGAGTCGGGCACGCCGTCGCCGACGGCCTCGATTTCGCCGACGGCGGCGTAGCCGTAGCGGAGCGGAAACGAGAGGTCGCCGTCGAGCGCCGCGATCGACTCGTCGGCGGCGAGGTCGGTCGGGGCCTCGCCGCGGTAGACGAGCCGTTCGGTTCCGGAACTCACGGCGGAGGTCAGCGTGCGGACCCGGACCTCGCCGGGGCCGGGTGCGGGGACGTCGCGCTCGCGGACCTCGACGCGTTCGGGGGCCACGAAGTAGACCGCGCGACCCTCCATCGCTCAGTCGTCTGCGGTCTCGACGGCGGCGTCGGCGAACTCGACGGTCGTGCCGCGGTGGCGGCAGTCTTCGAGCGCGTGCTTCGCCGCGAAGCCGGCCTCGTGGGCGTTCGACGCCGTGCCGACGCCGACTTTGAGTTCCACGTCCGCCTCGGCCTCGACGTGGTCGATGGCGGCGCGGTACTGGTCTTCTGTGAGGTCGGGCGTGACCGAGATGATGTTGTCGCCGCCGACGAAGAACGACAGCGCGCCGTGTTCCTCGCGCAGGTGGCGCATGAGCGACGCGTAGCCCTGTTCGATGTGGATGAACGTGTCGAACTCGTTGAGGCGGTCGGTGTACTTGCCCGTCGCGTCGTTCACGTCGAAGTGCGCGATTTGGAGGTCGGTTCCCGAGCGGTCGGCGTCCGCGAGCGTCTCCCCGGAGAGCACTTCGCGGCGGTCGCCGTCCTGTGCGCTCCCGACGCGCTGGATGCGGTCGGTGGCGCGTTCGAGCGCGACTGCGGGCGACCGGTCGGCGCCGATACCGAGACTGAGCGTTACGGGATAGCGGTTTCCGATAGACTCCTGCAGCAGTTCGTGGTCGTCGCGGTCGAGCCCGTTCGTGACCGCGACCATGTTGTCGAACCGGGTGAAAAACGCGTACCCGTCGCGAGCGCCGACGAACTGGGCCAAGTCGGCGAAGAGCCGCGACTGGAGCGTCTGGAGGTCCATCTCCCGCCGCGGGTCCGGAGTGACCGTCCACGGCCCGTAGTTGTCGATTTGGACGAGTGTCAGCTGCGTGTTCGTCACGGTAGACGAGTGGGGCGACGCGCATATTGGTCTTTGGTTCTGTGACGGTTCCGCCGCAACCCCGGAACCGACGGTTCAGCCCTCCGACTCCCGGAGCGTCCGACTGGCGACGACGTCGAGGACCGCCCACGTCGCGAGCCACACGCCGACCGACAGGAGGAGGAGGGCCGTCGTCGACAGCAACGGGCCGACGACGGAGACCGTGGCCACGATGGAGTAGGTCAGAAACACCGCGACCATCGCGGTCACGAGCCCGTAGACGCCGATGGGGCTGTTGCCGGTCGCCGGGCCGCGGAGCCACCCGACCAGCCGCTTCGAAGAGACATCCATACAGTGACATATGCCACCGTGGAACATAACGGTTCTCTCGGGCGAACGTTCAACAGCCCCGGTTCCCTACCGAGGACGATGGACTACAGAGGAGTGGTTCTCGACGTCGACGGAACCGTCGTTCGCGGTGACGAAGCGATTCCGGGCGCGCTCGACGGCCTCGCCGCCGTCGACGCCGCCGGGCTCGACCGGCTGTTCGTCTCGAACAACCCGACGAAAGCGCCCGTCGCTACGAGGCGCGGCTCCGCCGGGCCGGCATCGACGCGCGCGCCGACGAAGTCGTCACCTCCGGCACGACCACCACGGCGTACCTCGCCGACAGACATCCCGGCGCGCGGACCTTCTGCATCGGCGAGTCGGGCTTCCGCGACCAGCTTCGAGACGCCGGCCTCGAACTCGTCGGGCCGGGCGACGGGCCCGAAGTCGTCGTCGTCGCCATCGACCGCGAGTTCGACTACGACGACCTCCGCGACGCCAACAGCGCGCTCCGGTCCGGGGCCGCCTTCTACGGCACCGACCCCGACGTCATCATCCCGACCGCCGACGGCGACATCCCCGGGTCGGGCGCGATTATCAACGCCGTCGCGGGCGTCGCCGAGCGCGACCCCGACGCGATTCTCGGCAAGCCCTCGCGGGTCGCCCAGAAGTACGTCCTCGACAGACTCGGCCTGCCGCCCGAGGAGGTGCTCATCGTCGGCGACCGCCTCGACACCGATATCGCGTTCGGCCTCGACGCGGGTATGGGGACCGCGCTGGTCCGAACCGGCGTGACCGACGACGCGGCGCTCGCGGCGAGCGACTACGAACCCGACTTCGTCCTCGACGGCCTCGGCGACATCGGGCGCATCGTCTCGAAGTAGGCGGCGTCAGCCGCTCTCGCGGCCAGACGTTGACGCCGGTGCCGTCGCTATCTCCTCCTGCACAATCATTATCGTTCTGACGCGACAACTACTGGTCGGGTGAAGCCCATGTCCGGAAAGAAGATTCTGCTCCTCGCCGGCGACTTCGTCGAGGACTACGAGATTATGGTACCGTTTCAGGCGCTCCAGATGGTCGGCCACGAGGTCCACGCGGTGTGTCCCGAAAAGGAGGACGGCGACCGGTGTAAGACCGCCGTCCACGACTTCCGCGGCGATCAGACGTATCTGGAGACCCGCGGCCACGACTTCGCGCTGAACGCGACGTTCGCCGACGTGGACCCCGCCGACTACGACGCGCTCGTCGTCCCCGGCGGCCGCGCGCCGGAGTACCTCCGCGGCTACGACGAGGTGCTGGACGCCGTCCGGCACTTCTTCGACGAGGGGAAGCCGGTCGCCGCAATCTGCCACGGCCCGCAGATTCTCGCCGCCGCGGGCGTCCTCGACGGCTACGAGATGACCGCCTACCCCGCCGTCCGCGCGGAAGTCGAGCGCGCGGGCTGTTCGTGGGTCGACGAGGTGACCGTCGACGGCAACCTCGTCACCGGACAGGCGTGGCCCGACCACCCCGAGTGGCTGGCGGCGTTCCTCGACGTGCTCGGCACCGAAATCAGCCACGAACCGGCCGCAGCGGCCGCCGACGACTGATTCGCCGAACGGCTCACACGATATCGAGTGTGAGAATGTCTGACAAAGATTTTTATTAGGGGCGACGAAGGGAGTGGTATGGAAGAGCCGAACAGCCCGTACTTCCGCGAACAGGTCGACGACGTCGTCGAATCGGACCCCCAAGACCGCGAGGTTATCATCGTGGAAGGCGAGGCTATGAGTCTTCGAAGCTATAAGAAGCGCCGCTACTGACCCGGCGGGCGCGGTTCAGCGTCCGCCGCGACACCCGTCGCTGGCGGCGTCGATTTCTGCGAAAAGAATGGATACGTGTCGGCGCGAGCCGCGAGCGACGCTTAGAACGCGTCGCCGACGACGGTCACGTCGGCCTGCAGCTCGTCGCGGAGGGCGTCGTGGACGTGGCAGATGTCCTCGGCGAGTTCCGTGATCTCGGCGAACTCGTCGTCCGAGAGGTCGGACTCCACGTAGACGTCGAAGCTGATGCTCGTGAGGTCGTCGCCGTCGTCGAGGTCGGCGTCGGCGTCGATCTGGACCTTACCGAGGTCGTCGAAGCCCGTCTTCTGACCGCCGACGCGGAACGCGGGGAGGAAACAGGAGGCGTACGTCGCGACGAGCGCGGCGTTCGGGTTCGGACCCGTCTCGTCGGTGGCGTCGATCTGGAGGTCGAAGTCGCCGACCTGGCTCGTGCATGCGAAACCGTCCTCACTGACAGTAGAGGTCTGGATGTCGGACATTCATTTCAGACGAGGGAGCGACCGACCCTAAAAGTTGCTCAATAGGACAACGGTGTGCACGGGCGCCGACCCGAGAGGGGTCGTCGCCGACCGGGGCGCTGGGTTATTCGAGCGTGAACGACTCGTCACCGTCGAGGGCGTGGACTTCGGCCTGAGCGCCGGCGGCCTTGACCTCGCGCTCGAAGTCGCGCACGTCGATTTCGATGGCCGGGAACGTGTTGTAGTGCATCGGGAAGACGTGGTCGACGCCGAGCCAGTCGGCGGCGACGGCGCCCTGCCACGGCCCCATGGTGTAGTGGTCGCCGACGGGGAGCGCGGCCGCGTCGGGCTCGAAGTACGCGCCGAAAATCTCGCGCATGTCGGTCATGAGGCCCGTGTCGCCCGCGTGATAGAACGTCGTCGAGTCGGCGTCGGACTCCTGTGTCGGCACCGTGTCGCTGATCATGTAGCCGCCGGGCATCCCGGCCTCGTGCTCGTAGCCGGTGTTGATGCCGTTGGTGTGGTCGGCGCGGACCATCGTGACGAACGCGTCGCCGAGTTCGACCGTCCCGCCGATGTTCATCCCGATGGTGTCGTCGACGCCCATCTCGGCTTCGACGTAGCCGGTGAGTTCGGGTGTGCCGACGACCGTCGCGCCGTCGAACTCGCCTGCGTGGGCGATGTGGTCCGCGTGCCCGTGGGTGAGAAGCACGTAGTCCGGCGTCTCCACGTCGCTCGGGTCGAGTGACGTGGCGGGGTTGTCGAAAAAGGGGTCGATGAGAAGCGAGGTGTCTCCGACCGTGACGTACCACGTCGAGTGACCGTGCCAGGTGAGTTCCATAGCACTCGGTTGTTACATGCGAAATACACAAAAAGTTATTCGCAGGGGGCGGTGTGACCGCTTTTCGGCGGGCGCACTCGTCGGGGTTCTCTCGGTGTCGTTCGACGGGACAGCCCCGCCGCTCTCGCGTCGATTTCGACAGTAAAATCGGCCGCCGGAGTCCACTCGAACGAACTGTCCGGGGCGGCCGATACACGTCCGTCATCCCATGACTACAAAAGCGATGAGAATCGTGCAAGAATGTCTCACGTCACCGGCCGTCCCGCGCGATGTAAAAGCCTATCACGCCCCCCGCCGAGGCGTGGGGCATGCATCACGTTCGATTCCGCGACCCCGCGGGCGCAGTCCGAACCGGCGAGTGGCACGGCGATTCCGTCTCGTTCGGCGGCGAGGACTACGACCTCGACGAGGTCGAGGTGCTCCCCCCGTGCGGGCCGTCGAAAATCGTCTGTATCGGCCGCAACTACGCCAAGCACGCCGAGGAGCGCGACGAGGAGGTCCCCGACCGACCGCTTCTGTTCCTCAAGCCGCCGAACGCGGTCGCCGGCCACGGCGACACCGTCACGCTCCCCGCGGGCAAGGAGAACGTCGAACACGAGGCCGAACTCGCGGTCGTCATCGGCGAGCAGTGCCGGAACGTCGCCCCCGAGGACGCCGAGGACGTCATCGCGGGCTACACCGTGATGAACGACGTGTCCAACCGCGACGACCAGGACATCGAGACGAACTGGGTCCGCGGGAAAGCGTTCGACGGCTCCGCCCCGCTCGGACCGGTCCTCGCCGACCCCGACCACCTCTCCGAGGACGCGAGCATCTCGCTCCGCGTGAACGGCGAGACGCGACAGGACTCCAGCATCGAACACCTCATCTTCTCGGTTCCCGACCTCGTCGCCGAAATCACGACCTACATGACGCTCGAACCCGGCGACGTCATCTCGACCGGAACGCCCGAGGGCGTCGGCCCGCTGGAAGACGGCGACCGAGTCGCGGTCGAAGTCGAGGGCGTCGGCGTCCTCGAACACGACGTGCGACAGGACTGAGCGCGACCGACACCCCGTTTTTCCATCGCCGAGTCGCATCCCTGCGGTATGCGTGTTCCCCGATTGACACTCGTCGGCGTCGCGATACTCGCGCTCAGCGCCGTCGCGGGCGTCGTTCTCGACCGCGTGGGGTGAGAGGACAAACCCTATAATTAGGCTGACCTAATTCCCGCCGAATGCGACTGACGCGACGGGACGCGCTGGCCGTGCTCGCCGGACTCGGCGTCACCGGCGGGGCCGTCTCGCTGACGCAGTTCGACCCGCCGACCGCCGATTCGACAGGTGGGCGCGGCGGAGACAGC
>NZ_JPES01000073.1:0-23486 GCF_000730175.1 Haloferax sp. ATB1
CCGTCCAGTCGGTCGAACGCCAGCTCGGCCGGACGGTCGAACTGGTCGAGGACGCCGACACGCCGGAGGCGTTCGTCGCCAGCGCGCTCGCACCGGCGGCCGTCCGACACGTGACTCTCTCGCGGCAGAACGACACCGTCGCGTACGTCGAGGTCGCCGACGCCGACCGCGGCGTCGCTATCGGCGCGAGCGGGAAGACCATCGACACCGCGCGCGAACTGGCGCGTCGCCACTACGACATCGACGACATCCAGTTGACGTAGGGCGGCGGTCGACGCGACCACACGTTTTTGTCCCCACCGAACGGCGAGCTACGCATGTCGCCGATACGACAGTCGTTGGGGGTCGCAGTCGGGCAACTCGACCCGACGGGGTTTTCGGAGTACGAGGAGCTCGCGAGCGCGACCGCGGGGTTCGCCGCGGCGGCGGTCGCGGTCTATCTCGTCGGTCGGCTGCTCGTGGTCCCCGCGGTGACGAGGCTCGTCGGCTCCCGCAACCGGAACAACCCGACGCTGAAGTCGGCGACGGAGACCTACGCGCACGCCTTCGTCATCGTCGTCGCCGCGCTCGCCGGCGTCATCGGCGCGGGGTACGCGTCGGTCCTGACCGACACGGCGCTCATCGTCGCGGCGCTGACGCTCGTCGTCGGCGTCGCCGGACAGGAGGTCATCGGCGCGCTCATCAGCGGCCTCTTTCTCGTGGCAGACCCGGACTTCAACGTCGGCGACTGGATATCGTGGCCCGGCGGCGAGGGCGTCGTCGAGGCGGTCGACTTCCGGGTCACGCGCGTACGGACGGTGAACAACGAGACCATCTCGGTGCCGAACACGGAGCTCACGACGAACGCGCTTACCCGACCGTACGGCCGAGAGCGCTACCGAATC
Source organism: Haloferax sp. ATB1 (assembly GCF_000730175.1). NCBI lineage: Archaea > Methanobacteriati > Methanobacteriota > Halobacteria > Halobacteriales > Haloferacaceae > Haloferax > Haloferax sp. ATB1. The sequence goes on from NZ_JPES01000073.1 coordinate 885, forward strand.
ACCGAGCGCGTCGACGTCGCGTACGCCGACGACACGGAGCTGGCGCTCCGCGAACTCGTCGAGACGGCGCGGGAGGACGACCGCGTGCTGGACGAGCCGGAGCCGACCGCGCGCATCCTCGAATTCGCCGGGAGTTCGGTCGGGCTGCAGGCGGAGTTCTGGGTCGCCTCGCCGATGGACGTGAGCCTCGTCGACGTCCGCTCGGGGTTCCGGCGTCGGGTCAAGCGACGATTCGACGAGGAGGGGCTGACGCTCGGACCGGCGTCGGGACGGGAGGTCAGCGGTCGCCTCGACGTCGACCTCGTCGGCGAGCGCGGCGGCGAGTGACCCGGTCGACCGGGGGCGAAAACGGCCGGTGTGGCGACGGTTCGCACGGAGGTCGAAACGACACCGTCTCCGGGCGGTTTAGTCGCTCTTCGACGCGGAGGTGCCGCCGTTCGAATCGTCGAAACGACCTCAGATTCCTCCTTAGGGGCCGCTAATCGCTCCTGAAGCCGTCTCGCCGGATTCGAAAAGGGAGGCTTAAGTAGCTCCATCTGGAACTGTTGTTCACTATGGCGAACGGCAAATACGCCGCGCGCAAGCTCAAGCAGGACCGGCAGAAGCGCCGCTGGTCCGACTCTGAGTACGCGCGCCGTGAGCGCGGTCTCGGCAAGAAGTCCGACCCGCTTGAGGGTGCCCCGCAGGGTCGCGGCATCGTCCTTGAGAAGGTCGGTATCGAAGCAAAGCAGCCGAACTCGGCGATTCGGAAATGCGTCCGTGTTCAGCTCATCAAGAACGGAAAGCAGGTCACCGCCTTCTGTCCCGGTGACGGCGCGATTTCGTTCATCGACGAGCACGACGAAGTCACCATCGCCGGTATCGGCGGCGCGAAGGGTCGCGCGATGGGTGACCTTTCGGGCGTCAACTACAAGGTCGAGAAGGTCAACGGCGTCTCGATGATCGAACTCGTCCGCGGAAACGCCGAAAAGCCGGTGCGCTAACAATGTCGGAAAGCGACGCACCCGAGCCCGAGTCCCCCGCGAGCAGCGAGGAAGCGAAAGAGAACGCGCTTCTGTTCGGCGTCTGGGACGTCTCCGAGATGGAGTACACCGACCCCAGCATGAGCCGGTACATCAAGCGACGCCCATCGCCCACACGATGGGTCGTCACGCCTCGAAGCAGTTCCAGAAGTCCGAGATTAGCATCGTCGAGCGGCTCATCAACCGCCTGATGCAGACCGAGGACAACACGGGACACAAACAGAAGACGAGCAAAATCGTCAAGGAAGCGTTCGAAATCGTCAACGAGCGCACCGAGGAGAACCCCGTGCAGGTGCTCATCCGCGCGGTCGAGAACGCCGGCCCCCGCGAGGAGACCGTCCGCCTCAAGTACGGCGGTATCTCGGTCCCGCAGGCCGTCGACGTCGCCCCGCAGCGCCGCGTCGACGAGGCGCTGAAGTTCATCGCGCAGGGTACCCTCAGCGGTTCCTACAAGTCCACGACCACCGCCGCCGAGGCGCTCGCACAACAGCTCATCGGCGCGGCCGACTACGACGTCCAGACGTACGCTATCTCCCAGAAAGAGGAGAAAGAGCGCGTCGCCGAAGCGGCCCGGTAATCTCTCCACTCTCTTTCGTTTTTCACCGCGACGAGTGACGACGCCGCACGGCGGGGTCGCTGGTTCGTTCGCCGCTTTCTCGCAGTCGTCGCGCGGCGTTCAGTCGGCCGCCACGCCGGGGTTGACGACGTAGTTTTTCACCACGTCCACGAGCGTCCGGCGGTACTCGCTTTTCGAGGGGTCAGCGGCGAGCGTCCGGAACCGCTCTTTGAACGTGTCGAGCGACACCGACGGCGCGTCGTCGGCCGCGGCGTGCGCGAGGTCGTACAGCCGGTGGTCCGGTTCGACGAGGTCGTGCCGTTCCACGAGCGCGAGGGCGAACGCGGCGTTCACGGCCGTGATTTCGGGGTCCGACCCCGCGGTGACGAGTCGAGAGCCCGGCCGCGCGGGCGACTGCGGTCGGTCGGCGAGCGCCGCGGCCAGTTGCGATTCGAGGAACTGGACGAGTTTGTCCGCGGGCGCGACAGACAGCGTCAGGTCGTCGGCGTAGATGTCCTTGCAGTGGTTGGCGATCTGGTAGCAGTGCGCGAGCTTTCGGCGCTCGACGGTCCGGCCCGCGAGGGCGAGGAAGACCGCCTCGCGCGTGGACTGGTAGTGCGAGACGTGGCCCTCCTCGTTTCGGGCCATGTGCGATAGCTCGTGGAGCGCGAGCTCGCGGGCCATCGCGCTGGTGGCGGCCTGCCGGGAGATGTTGAGGACGTGGTGGTCCTGATAGTGGCCGGCCCACGTGCGGGAATCGGGGTCGTCGCGCACGCGCACGAACACGGGGTACGAAAGCTCGAACTCGGTTTCGAACAGGTCGGCGGCGCTCAAGAACGGGTCTGCCGGTGCGCCCCCGACGACTCGGAGGTCCATTCAAGTTGAGGAATGTTATCAACCAACATGACTCTTGCGCCGACCGCGGCGACGAGATTCGCGTCCGGCGGACAGTCTCGGGTATCGTGACAAAAATGCTCATACCCCGGCGGTAGGGCGGCTGAAAATGGGAAATCCGCTCGGCAAAAACACTACTCTTTTGACCCTCCTGCCGGTAGACCCCTGTATAATGGGCCGACGAAAGAAGATCGTCCAGGAATGTGAGAAACTGATGGACAAGCCGGAGCAGATCCGGAACATCGCCATCGCCGCTCACGTCGACCACGGTAAGACGACCCTCTCCGACAACCTCCTCGCAGGTGCGGGCATGATCTCCGACGAGACTGCCGGCCAGCAGCTCGCGATGGACACGAAAGAAGACGAACAGGAACGCGGCATCACCATCGACGCCGCAAACGTCTCGATGACCCACGAATGGGAAGGCGAGAACCACCTCATCAACCTCATCGACACGCCGGGCCACGTCGACTTCGGTGGCGACGTGACGCGCGCGATGCGCGCCGTCGACGGTGCGCTCGTCGTCGTCGACGCCGTCGAGGGTGCCATGCCGCAGACCGAGACGGTCCTGCGTCAGGCGCTCCGCGAGGGCGTCAAGCCGGCGCTTTTCATCAACAAGGTCGACCGCCTCATCAACGAACTGCAGGAAGGTCCCGAGGAGATGCAGAAGCGTCTCGTCGACGTCATCACCGACGTCAACGAGCTCATCCGCGGGATGACCGAGGAGAAGGACTACGACTGGACGGTCTCCGTCGAAGACGGGACCGTCGCCTTCGGGTCCGCCCTCTACAAGTGGGGCGTCTCCATGCCGTCGATGGAGGAGACCGGCATCTCCTTCGGCGACATCATGGAACTGGAGCGCGGTGGCGACCGCCAGGAACTCCACGAGCGCACGCCGCTTTCGGACGTCGTCCTCGACATGGTCGCGGAGCACTTCCCCAACCCGCTCGACGCCCAGCCCCGTCGTATCCCGACGGTCTGGCGCGGAGACTCCGAGTCTGAAATCGCGCGCCAGATGCGCGAGGTCGACGACGACGGCGAAGTCGTCTTCATGGCGACCGACATCTCGATGGACCCCCACGCGGGCGAAATCGCGACGGGTCGCCTGTTCTCCGGCACCATCCGCAAGGGCCAGGAGCTCTACGTCTCCGGGACCGCGGGCAAGAACCGCGTCCAGTCCGTCGGTGTGTTCATGGGCGGCGAGCGCGAGGAACTCGACCGTGGTGTCCCCGCGGGGAACATCGCGGCCGTCACGGGCCTCCGTGACGCCATCGCCGGTTCCACCGTCTCGTCCGTCGAGATGACGCCGTTCGAGTCCATCGAGCACATCTCCGAGCCGGTCATCACGAAGTCCGTCGAGGCGGAGCGCATGGACGACCTGCCGAAGCTCATCCAGACGCTCCAGCAGGTCGCGAAGGAAGACCCGACCATCCGCATCGAGATCAACGAGGACACGGGCGAGCACCTCATCTCCGGTCAGGGTGAACTCCACCTCGAAGTCATCACCCAGCGCATCCGCGACAACCAGGGCATCCCGGTCCGCACCGGTGAGCCGATTGTCGTCTACCGCGAGCAGGTCCAGGGCAAGTCCCACGAGGTCGAGGGCGTCTCCCCGAACCGCCACAACAAGTTCTACATCACGGCGGAACCCCTCTCGCAGGACATCGTCGACTCCATCAAGCTCGGCGAAATCTCGATGGACATGCCCGAACTGGAGCGCCGCGAGGCGCTGCAGGAAGCCGGCATGGACAAGGACACGTCCCAGAACGTCGAACACATCCACGGGACGAACATCCTCATCGACGACACGAAGGGTATCCAGCACCTCAACGAGACGATGGAACTCGTCATCGAGGGTCTCGAAGAGGCGCTCGACGACGGTCCGCTCGCCGCGGAGCCCGTCCAGGGGACGCTCCTGCGCCTCCACGACGCGCGACTCCACGAGGACACCATCCACCGCGGTCCCGCCCAGGTCATCCCTGCGACGCGCGACGCGGTCCACCGCTCGCTCATCGCGGGTCAGGTGAAGCTCCTCGAACCCATCCAGAACGTCCGCATCGACGTCGCCTCCGAATACATGGGCTCGGCCTCCGGCGAGATTCAGGGTCGCCGCGGCCGCGTCGACGACATGTACCAGGAAGGTGACCTCATGGTCATCGAGGGCATCGCGCCCGTCGAAGAGATGATCGGCTTCTCGTCGGACATCCGTTCGGCCACGGAAGGCCGCGCCTCCTGGAACACGGAGAACGCCGGCTTCCGCGTGCTCTCGGACAACCTCCAGCGCGAGAAGATCATGGAGATCCGCGAGCGCAAGGGCATGAAGCTCGAGCTCTCGCAGGCTATCGACTACATCTAAGCGCGAGCCTTCGCGCCTTCTTTCGGTCACCGGCCCGGGAGCGACCGCAGTGTGTCACACTAACGGTCGCAGCGGTTGCTTCTCGCCGCTCCGTTTTCCGGTCGCTCGGTCGTCCCTTCAGGGGTGAACCGGACGACCAGGGACGCCGACGTCGAGCACCAATAGGCTTCCCGTACATTCGCTGTCCGATGAGAGTCCGAACGACGCCACCGTAACGGGCTCTCGAAACACCGCCCTTGACGTAGTACTGATTGATAAATAGAACAAATAAGAACGGAGATCGGCTTCACCGCCGCGTGGAGTTCGGTTACAGCGTCAGGTCTTCCCAGGCAACGCTTCCTTCGCTGACGATATTCTCCGGTGTCATCTCGGGAGCGCCCAGAACAGCTCCGGCGTTCGGAATCGGAAGCGGTCCGTATGTGTCCGACGGGACAGCTCCGTCGCCGGATACGACGATTCGGGCAACCATCCCGAGGGTGAGGTGGGGGAGGCAAAGCACGTCGTACACGCCCTGTTTCGTAAAGCGGTAGAGCCACGAGTCACCGCCCACCACCGGAGGCGACGTGAAACCGTGTGACGTTGGAACCCGGCTCGGTAACGTGAATACCGGAGGTTCGCTGAACTTCGGATGGAACGACGTCACCGTGTGAAGCCCATGGTGGACGCGGAATTCGACGACTTCGCCGGGACGCACGTGCAGTCCAACCGGGTCGAAGATGAACTCCGCCGGAACCTCGTTCCCTGACTCGGGGTCAATCGGGAAGTCGTCGTGGATGTTCTCTTCGTGGGTGTGAAGTTCGACGACGTGGTCGACGAGTCCCGAGGGAACGGTGTCATCCGCCGAGTACGGCGCGCCGTACACCTCGTCGATTCGGTTTCCACGGCCGCTGGTCGCGGCTGCCGTCCCCCCGAGTGCCGACACGGCTGCACCCACACCGAATACTTTCAGCAGTGATCGCCGGTCGATTCCGTGATTCTTGATGACCTCTATCAGTTCGTCGTCGCTGAGTTCGAGGTCGTCGGTATCTGTTTGTTTGGTCATCTGTTTTCCTGCCGTCACTGTCCCACCGCGTGACGCGGCACGTGATGGCGTGTATACATCTACGGAAACCGGGTTTGCTACCCATCAACTAACTCGAATATTCTTCGCCTAAGGCTGACTTTCAGACGCTCGTCAGCACGACTGAAGCCGTGGCTTCCGCCCCAAATCATGTGATACTGAACCCACTGCGGTCCGTTCTCTCCGACCGAGTCCCAACTGCCTCGGCCGAACTGCACTGATGTCCATGTCAAATGCCAGCACGCCCTCGACGTCGGCAAACCGTGTCGGCTACGAAGGCTTATACCACGTGGCCGAATCACGCATACGTATGCGTAAGGGTACGTCTCTCGACTCCTGGCGCGACGACGCGAAACCACGACCGAACCGCGCGTCGCGGACAACAGCGTCGGGACGGCCCACGGGGGTGGGGCGATGAGCGCACAGGACCTCGACGGCGGGAGCGACGCCGAGACCGACGGGAGCGGCGAGATGCCGAAACCACACACGATTCGGCTCGAACTCGTCGACGAGCCCGGACAGCTTTTGGCCGCGCTCAAGCCCATCTCCGACAACGGCGGCAATCTGCTTTCCATCTTCCACGAGCGTGGGAGCCTGACTCCCCGGGGGCACATCCCCGTGGAGGTCGACCTCGAATGCCCGCCCGACCGCTTCGAGCGAATCGTCGAGGCGCTCCGCGAGGCCGGCGTCAACGTCATCCGCGCCGGCGCGGAGCACTTCGGCGAGGAGGTAATGGTCATCCTCGTTGGCGACATCGTCGATTCCGACCTCTCGGACACGCTCCACCGCATCGAGTCCTCGGCGGACGCGACCCTACAGGACCTGTCGCTGTCCGCCCGCGAGGGGACTGACGAGGCGTCGAGCGCCCGACTCCGACTCGCGGTCCGCTCCGGCCGCGTCGACGAGACGCTGTCGGTCGTTCGCGACCTCGCCGCCGAGAAGGGACTGCACGTCGTCGAGCCGCTCGCGGAGGGATCCCAATGAGCCTCAGACTCGCAGTGCTCGGTGCGGGCGCGGTCGGCGGCTCGGTTCTCGACCTCGCGGGCGACTACGGTCACGATGTCGTCGCGTTCGCGGACTCGTCTTCCTCCGCGGTCGACCCCGCCGGGCTCGACCCGAGCGCGGTCCACGACCGAAAGGAACGCGAGGGCGTGGTCGGCGAGGCGGCCCCCGAGGCGGTGTTCGACGCCGACTACGACGTGTTGGTGGAGGCGACGCCGACGACGCTCGGCGACGCCGAACCCGGCTTTTCGCACGTCGAGCGCGCGCTGGCCGACGACCGTCACGTCGTGCTCGCGAACAAGGGTCCGGTCGCGGAACGGTACGCCGACCTGCGCGCGCTCGAAGCCGAAAGCGAGGGGACTGTCCAGTTTGAGGCCGCCGTCGGCGGCGCGATTCCCATCCTCTCGACCATCTCGGACCTCGGTGCGCCCCACGTGACGGCCGCGCGCGGCGTGTTGAACGGGACGGCGAACTTCATCCTCTCGCGGATGGCCGCCGAGGGACTCGACTACGAGCACGTGCTCGCGGAGGCACAGGACCTCGGCGTCGCCGAGGCGGACCCGACGTTCGACGTCGACGGCATTGACGCCGCGCTGAAGTTCGTTATCCTCGCGAACGTCCTCTCCGACGGCGAGACCGAGTACGCGCTCGACGACGCCGAGGTCGAGGGCATCCGCAACGTCCCGGGAACGGCGCTCGACCTCGCCGCCGAGGACGGTCGGACGGTCCGCCTCATCGGCGAGGCGACGGCCGACGGCGTCCGCGTCGCCCCGCGGCTGATTCCGCAGGGCTCCGCGCTGTCGGTCACGGGCACGCAGAACATCGTCCAGTTGGAGACCAAACACGCGGGGCAACTGAACATCAGCGGCCGCGGAGCGGGCGGTCCCGAGACGGCGACGGCCGTTCTGTCCGACGTGTCTCGCCTCGAATAGACCGGGAGACAGCCTGTACCCCTCGTTTTCTTTGACAGTCGACCTCGACCGGCCGTTCCGTTTCCGCGACCGTGGTATGGTTCCGCAAATCGCAGTACGGCGGTTAGACGGCCCGTAGCGCGTATCGAAATCGTTTTAGGGGTTTCAGCAAAAACATTCCCCACAGAGCGCCTTAGCGCGTGAACACACCAATGAGCGACAAACCCCACCAGAATCTGGCCATCATCGGCCACGTCGACCACGGTAAGAGTACGCTCGTCGGCCGACTCCTGTTCGAGACCGGCTCCGTCCCGGAGCACGTCATCGAGCAGCACCGAGAGGAAGCCGAGGAGAAGGGCAAGGGCGGATTCGAATTCGCCTACGTCATGGACAACCTCGCCGAAGAGCGCGAGCGCGGTGTCACCATCGACATCGCCCACCAGGAGTTCGACACGGACGAGTTCTACTTCACCATCGTCGACTGTCCTGGCCACCGTGACTTCGTCAAGAACATGATCACCGGTGCTTCGCAGGCTGACAACGCGGTTCTCGTCGTCGCCGCCGACGACGGTGTCGCGCCGCAGACCCGCGAGCACGTCTTCCTCGCCCGCACCCTGGGCATCGGCGAACTCATCATCGCGGTCAACAAGATGGACGTCGTCGACTACAGCGAAGACAAGTACACGGACGTCAAGGAGCAGGTCAACAAGCTCCTCAAGCAGGTCCGCTTCAACTCCGACGACGCGACCTACGTCCCGATTTCGGCCTTCGAGGGCGACAACATCGCCGAGCGCTCCGACAACACGTCGTGGTACGACGGCGACATCCTCCTCGAAGCGCTCAACAACCTGCCGGCACCGCAGCCGCCGACGGACGCGCCGCTGCGCCTGCCCATCCAGGACGTCTACACCATCTCCGGCATCGGTACGGTCCCGGTCGGCCGTATCGAGACGGGTACCCTCAACCCCGGCGACAACGTGAGCTTCCAGCCCTCTGACGTCGGCGGCGAGGTCAAGACCGTCGAGATGCACCACGAGGAAGTCGACCAGGCCGGACCTGGCGACAACGTCGGTTTCAACGTTCGTGGCGTCGGCAAGGACGACATCCGCCGCGGCGACGTCTGTGGCCCGGCTGACGACCCGCCGAAGGTCGCCGAGACGTTCAAGGCGCAGGTCGTCGTCATGCAGCACCCCTCGGTCATCACCGCTGGCTACACGCCGGTCTTCCACGCCCACACGGCGCAGGTCGCGTGTACCATCGAGTCGATCGACCAGAAGCTCGACCCCGCGTCGGGTGAGGTTGCTGAGGAGAACCCGGACTTCATCAAGTCCGGCGACGCCGCTATCGTGACCGTCCGTCCGCAGAAGCCGCTCAGCATCGAGCCGTCCTCCGAGATTCCGGAGCTCGGCAGCTTCGCTGTCCGTGACATGGGTCAGACCATCGCGGCCGGCAAAGTGCTCGAAGTCAACGAGCGATAACGATGCAACAGGCACGCGTTCGGCTCGCCGGCACGAGTCCGGAAGACCTCGACGATATCTGCGACGACGTCCGCGAGATCGCGAACAAGACGGGCGTCAACCTCAGCGGGCCGATCCCGCTGCCCACGAAGACGCTCGAAGTCCCCGCCCGCAAATCGCCTGACGGCGAGGGGACGGCGACGTGGGAGCACTGGGAGATGCGCGTCCACAAGCGTCTCATCGACCTCGACGCTGACGAACGCGCTCTGCGCCAGCTGATGCGCGTTCAGGTTCCGAACGACGTCAGCATCGAGATCGTCCTCGAAGACTAACGACGGCGCTGTCCGGGTTCTCTCGGACCGCCCGTTCGTGACGGCCCGCCCGTCACACTCGCGGCTGTCGAGGCGCGCGTCCGGAGGACTCTGCCTCCGAGCTGACCTTCAGCGCTAAGGCGCGTGTCATCTCACTTCCGTTCGACGCGCGAGCAGACGCCCGCATAATCGCCCGACGGAACGGGATGCTATCGCATGCCCGGCCGCGGACAAAACATAGGGTATAAGTGTATCCCACGACTCCGTGGGAATGAGGGCTCGTAGATCAGTGGCAGATCGCTTCCTTCGCAAGGAAGAGGCCCGGGGTTCAAATCCCCGCGAGTCCACTACCATTTTCGCGACGCAACCCAGCGAGTCGTGACTCCGTGAGGAGTCCGACGAGTACCTTCTGCGTCGCGTGATGTAGTGCCTGTTCGAGCGGGGATTTGAATCAGGGAGCGAGAGGTGAGCGAGCGTCGCGAGCGAACGGGAGCGACCGTGGTTCAATATCCCCGCGAGTCCATTTCCTTCGGTCGTTTCACTCCCTCAGTCACTGGACTCGCTTGCCCCCACTCGCTTCGTCTGCGGGCGACCCGTAAGTCGCCCGCAGGGCCAGCGAGACGACACGGTCGTCTCGCACTGCTCGTGGGGACCCCGCGAGTCCACTACTTTCTCTCGACACCAAACCGACGAGCAGTAGCTCTGTCAGGAGCCCTGCGAGTCACGCCAGTGTCGATCGTCTGGATATACGCGACCTCTCGCGGCACCAGAAAGAGCGACTGCAGAGCGGCGAGACCGCGACGCTCGCCGAGGAGTTGGTCGCCGAGGTGTACGGCCTCGACCACCGACCGGACGACGCGTTCTGGTACGACTGCGTCCATCCTAACAGCGGCGCGAAGACCGAGGTCAAATCCACCTCCGTACGGATCGGTGAGAAGTATCCCGCGCACGGGCGCTTTCGGCTTCGACACGACCAGACGCGGTCGTTACTCACGGCGGATGCTCGGGGTGTCGCGTGGTATGCGTTCGTCCTCTACGACTTCGATAAGGGTGAGATTCGGATTCGCCGGGCGAAGCTATCGACGGTGAGCAAGTGGGTGCGCGAGGGTGGTGGGTGGAACGGAGCGGGTCATGAGGTGTTTGAAGAGCAGAGAAAACTCGATGCTGGAACAAGAGTTAGCCACAGTTGAAGATTTATGCTCTGCAATAGATTGATCGAGAGTATACAATAATCAGCGTTTAACGTGTCGATATTGGAATTAATTCTTGAAAACACATACTATAGATTACATTTAATAGACAGCAATTTCGGTGAACTGGGGAGGACTAATAGCTCTTTCTGATTATAGGCATAACTGAAAATACTGTTTCTGGATAACAAAAACTTTATAAGATCACTATCGACGAGTTAGTCGACGGTTTTGTATTAGTTGGAATATGATATGATGATGTCGTAAAATCTCGACAATGATTTATACTATGCTCTAATGGCGGCTTAGAGACCGGAATCAATCGAAATCGTGTTGTCCATATGTCGTAACTAACTATTCTTCCAATGTTACAAATGAGGCGATAATTTTGGGTCACCTAGTCAGAATACTTTTACGTCACGGCATCATTGGCTGATATACGAAGTTCGGTTACAGAACATTCCCAAGGCTGGTCGGTAGATCATGACCGCGTAACATCGCACAGGTTCCAATTGTACCGATGTTACGCGGACAGAGAAGCACCCTGTGGCCGGGTTACCCCAAGCGTTGAGTGCGTATCTAGTCCTCTGGCTCCTGAGGACTTCAACGTTACCCTCGACGCACGGCCACAAAGATAGGAGCATAAATAAATGAAACGTGGATACGTGGCCGTTGCGACGGCTGATTTCGATCGAATAGATACCAGTACATTTCCTCGTCAATCAATCGAGGATGGAGTTGAGCTACTGCGTATTCTAGAGTTGTATAGTACTTACCAGGAGACCCTTGCTTCGACTGCCCCACTTCGGGGACGAGCCGCAGTCCAATCTTTAGATGGTTCCAAACTCCTAGATATCAGTCCAGATCAAGGTATTATCGAAGCAGAACAGACCCGTGAAAAAGTCACAGATACTGCAGAGTTCATGTGCTTGCCCGGTGAATTTGCTGTTGCACAAGATACGAACTCTGAGTTCGTCTTTGATCTCCTAGAAGAAGCTACTGGAGTTGTATTCAAGCCAGTCACCATCCAAACCCAATCTCTTCGTGATACGTATCCTGATGCTCGTATTCCCGGTGGTGACTTTCAAAATACAGATGGTGGTTTCACCGGCTCAGCACATTCACCAGACAACAACATTGAACAGAGCGATAAAATCGGGGAGGTATTCGAAGAATCAGATAAAACTACGCTTCGGATTTTAGTCCCCCACAACGGGCAGACCATCAAACTCTTCGTTACTCAATCTGGCTACGTTCAGGTTGACAAGCCAGCCACGTTCACCCCACAGCAGTTTGCGGGTTTGATTGCTGACGTCGTTCTTCCCCATGCGGAGGTACGGGAATGAGTAGAGGAACTACGACAGTAAACTATGCTGTCGGAAGCCTAATCGGGAACACATTCAACGTGTACCTTCATGGTACCAGTATCATTGCAGTCCTACTACTTATTGTGGGAATGTTGACTGCTGGCTCAATCGAGGTAGCAGTACAGACCGTTGTAGAGGTTTATCTGTCGAGTCTATTCAAGTGGCCTCTGAATGAAATCGTTGCAGCTGACAACTTCGCGGAGTTCGTCATCTCTCACATTATTACTGTTGCTGTGGGGTTGATTTCGATGACGCACAGCTATTGGCGAAATAATCCCAGCTACTGACGGTCGCTGCCTTTCTTTTATTCACAGCCAGACGACTCACTTGTTTTCACCTTTAGCTACTCTGAATTGTGTTCCCAAGAGATTCTAGAACCCCTCTATCTGGTTTATTCCTGTTTGTTATTGGTCTCAGCGAGGATAGATGGGTCATCAATTGCTAACTGCATAAGACGGCGAATCGCCTCTGCGCGCGACAGATCAAGTGGAACAGTACCTTCTACTTGTGCTCTTTTGAGGGCTCAATCAAATTCCTCGGCGAAGTCATTGCTGACCTGCGCGGAGACGTTTTTAGTCCCATTGTCCGGCTCGTGCTCATATTTGGTGTAACGACTTAGTGATTGATGAGGTGTGGCCAATAACTCATTGACTCAATAATTCTTTGGGTCAGTAAGTTATACATCACTATTCTGCTCACTTATTCACGCATGGCACTATCGGTTAACGTCACCATCTCGATGCCCCCAGAGATGGTCGAGAAAGTTGACGAACAGAGCAAGAACCACGGAATGAGTCGTGCTGAATACGTCCGCCATCTCATTCAGCAAGCACCCGACTCGCCATTCGATGAACCAGACCTGCGACTCACCGAGAGTCCACAGGTAGACGCTTAGAAGGGGGACTGGAGCCTTGGAAACTCACCACTCCCCCGCGAGTCCACTACCATTTTCGCGACGCAAGACTATGAGTCGTAACTTAGGGGTCCGACGAGTCACTACTGCGTTGCGGACAGATGCACGTCCAGTTTCTCATTTCTGTCCCATGCCGAGTTGATATGCCACGAAGTACGTACTGAACATTGATATGAGAAGTACGGTGCAGAACGTGCTTAGAAAATAGAAGAGTTCAACGATTGAATTTGGTGAGCTGACGCCAAGGAACCGTGATACGGCCGCAGAGAATCCAATAGGGGGTAGCGAAATAATTATCAGTCCAAATTTACTGGACCATGCGCTGGACCGCCCCTGCATGAAGTCTTTTGGAGGGGATTCCATACTATAATCACACGCAAAGAAATGTTTTAAAATTATCATACGCGTCTCACGGTCTGAGCTACTGCTATTTTCGTGACGCCACCCACCGTGACGAATACTGAGCTGTAGCGTTCGCGGCTACACAATCGCGACCCGAACGAAGTACCACTCTCCCTCGTACCGGACGAGTTCGGGTCGGTCAGAATCGCTGAACGCGAACGGATTCTCCTCGTCGGGTCCGAACGTAACCCGGCCATCCAGCGCGTCCCGAAACACCTCTTTCCGCGGTTCGGAGAGGTTCTCGAAGCGGGCGGTTTTGTTATCGGGCCACGTCTCGACTCGACTTCCGTTCTCCAGTTTCGAGACGGAGACGAACTCGGTCCCGTACGCCGGGTCGCCGGCCGTCGGCGTCTCGTTGGTTGGCGTTGAGTTGTCAGTCGGTATCGGAGCGGTCGTTAGTATGGTCGTCGGTGTTCCGTCGGTCATCGTCGCAGTTGAACTGGGGCCACCGGCACAGCCGGCGACGAGGAGGACACAGAGAACCAACCCGACGCGCCAAGCGAGGGCCATTCGTCAATCTTCACTTCCACCGAACCCGACACTTTCACTCCGCTCATGGCGGACCCTCTTACCGTCTCGCTTCGAGGGCGTCGGTATGGAAACGCGACGAGGCGAACCCCCGTCGGACCCGACGGCCCTCTTTCGAGCCATCGTTTCGAAACTCCGCGAGACGCGCCGCGGGGTCCACCAACACCGGATGGCGCAGGCGCTCCTCCAGAAAGACGCCAACGGCTCGCGGCTGGTCGGACTCGACGCGGACACCGAGCGGGCGGTCTTTTTCAATCCCGCGTCGCGGACGCTCGAACTGATCCCGTTCGACCGGGAGGGAACGCACGAGGAACGCGCGGAGGTGCTGTCGCGTCGGCTGAGCGACCCGTCGTCGTGGGTCGAAGCCAACGCCGCGAGGCTGTCGTGGGTGCACCCGCACTTCCGGTGGGCCTGCGGGTTGGACGACGCGGGGCAGTCGTGAGTCGAGAATCGTGAGCCGTATTCGTGAGTCGCGTCCGACCGCGGTCGGTGTCCAACCGTGAAGAATTATACGCACGCCCCGCGCACAACACGTTCATGAACGACGAGGAACTCGACGAACTCCGGTCGTCGCTCACGCCCTACGAGTCCAGCGGCGGCGTCACCACCTACCAAAACACCGTCTCTATCGCCTGTCCGGCGTGCGAGAAGCCGTTCGACGACTTGGTCGTCTGCGAGAACGACTACAACAGCCTCGAACTGAGTATGCTGCTCGACCTCTGTGTGACACAGCACGACGGCGACGTGCTGCTGTTCACGCACAAACAAGAGGAGTAGACGGTCGCGGCGAGGGAGCGAAGGCCACTGTTTCGACACCTCGGTTAGTCGAATCTGTCGCTCTGCGGTCGGCTCGTCGGTATCGGCTGGTGGACTCCTGTCGGCCCTGTCTGTCAAAAACGAGTCGGTCGAACGGGAGCGACCGCGCGGTTACTCGCGCGGCGGGAGGCCGTTTTCGTCGATGACCTCGCCGTCGTCGTCGACGGTGACGATACCGCGGTTGTTGACCGCGTAGGGGTCCAAGCCGACCTCTTGGAGGAACTGCTTGTAGAGCCGCTCGGCCGTCTCGGCGTCCTTCTGCCGGTCCGAGGCGCGGTCGCAGAGTTCGACGAGGTCCTCGGGCACGTCGTTCTCGTGGACGATCCAGTGGTTGATGAGGTCCGACAGCCGCCGGATGGGCGAGGTGAAGTGGCCGTAGATGTCGAAGTTGAGCGCGTAGTGGCCGCCGAAGGGGTCGTTCATGTACTTCGCGCGGGGCATCACCTTCAGCACGGCGCGCTGAATCTTGTTGAGCGTGCGGGAGTTCGCGCTCTCCAAGGCGTCGTTGACGGCCTTTCGGGGTTCGTCCCACGACGTGGACTGGATGCTCACGCCGTCGAGTTCGGTGATTTCGCGGAGCGCCTTGTCCCACTGGTCGGGGGTCGGCTGCGGGTGGACGCGGTACATCGCCTCGACGCCGCGGTTCCACATGAGTTCGTGCGTGACGGCCTTGTTCGCCTTCAGCATGCACTCTTCGATGATGGTATGGGCGCGGTCGCGGCTCGGGTTGAGGACCAGCGAGCCGTCTTCCTTGCGCTGTTCGTGGAGTTGGTCGGCGAGGTCGAAGACGAGGGAGTTCTCCTCGTGGAGGGGGAGGTCGGGGTCTTCCAGCCGGTTTTCACACTGCGTGTAGGTGAGCCGTTCGTTGGAGTGGATGACGGACTTGTAGATGTCGATAGACTCGAACGAGAGCGTGTCCTTCTTGATCTCCATCTCGACGGTGTGGGCGAGTCGGTCCTCCTCGGGAACGAGGGAACAGACCGTCTCGGCCAGCGCCGGCGGGAGCATGTGGATGGTGTAGGCGGGGAGGTAGACGGTGTTGCCGCGCTTGACGGCCTCGGCCCACATCTCCGAACCGGGGTGGACGTAGTGGGTCACGTCGGCGATGTGGACCCACAGCGTGTACGTCTCCTCGTTCTCGCGGATGCTCAGGGCGTCGTCGAAGTCCTGGGCGTCGACGGGGTCTGTCGTCCACGTCGTGAGGTCTCGGAGGTCCTTGCGGTGTTCCAACTCGTCTTCGATCTCCTCGTGGACGCCGTCGGTGCGCGCACGCGCCTCCGAGAGGACTTCCGGCGGGAACTTGTCTCGAATCTCGAACTCCTCGAACAGGTCCTCGCGCTTGTTCTGGAGGTGTCGCGCGAGTTCGGCGTCTATCTCCACCGGTCCTTGCCCTTCGGCGGTCCCGGCGTACGCCTGCGCGTCGTCTGACATAGCCCCGACTAGACGGGGCAGGGAGAAATGAGTGTCGGGCACGAGCCGCGACGGACGAGAATTGATATCACTCGTCAGCGCGCGTTTGCGCGGACCGGCGACGGGCCGCCGAACCCGTCTTCAGCGCCCGCGCTCGCCGGGGGATTCGTACCGCTCTTTGACCGCGTCGAAGTAGCGAAGCAGGAACTCCTCGTTGGAGATGCCGTGTTCTTCGATGTCGACGAGGAGGCCTTCGAGCTCCTCGCGGGGCTGATGACAGAGTCCGCGGTAACAGGCCTTACAGAGGTGTTCGAACCGCTTACCGTGCCGTTCCCAGCGGTTCCCCTCTTTGTCGTACTCGCGCGCCGCCGACCGGAGGACCGCGTCACCGCATGCGATGCACACGACGCGCTTCCGGTCCCGGTTCGTCCGGGAGCGCCACATATCGTTGGTGTGGACCCAATCGTACTTAGCAGTTTACCCGACACAGTCTGACGCGCGTCGGACGCCGGTTCGGCTCGGTTCATCTCGCGGCGGTCGGTCGTCAGTCGTCAGCGGTCGGTCGCCGGCAGTCGGTCGCCGCCGCCGCCCACTCGACGCGGAGCGGTCGATTTATCGGCCGTGAGCGTCCACGACCCGGTATGAAGGTCAAGTCCCGCCACCACCTCCGAAGCGACGAAATCGACGCGCTGTGCGACTCCATCGAATCGTCCCTCGGCGTCGCCCTCGACGGCGACGCGTTCGAGGCGGTCGAGTTCGCCGACGCCGACTACGAGGTCGTCCTCGTCGACGGCGAGCCGGCGGTCATGTACGTCGACGACCAGCCGTTTCTCACGGTCAAGGGCGCGAACCAGTTCCCGCCGACGACGAACGTCGTCACGGTCGACGCGGGCGCGGTTTCGTTCGTCTCCAGCGGGGCCGACGTGATGCGCCCCGGCATTACCGAGGCCGACGACACCATCGAGGCGGGCGACCTGGTCGTCATCGCGGAGGAGACCCACGGCAAGGTGCTCGCCGTGGGTCGCGCGCTCGAAGACGGGGCCGACCTCGTCGGCGACTCCGGCAAGGTCGTCGAGTCAATCCACCACGTCGGCGACGACCTCTTCGAGTTCTCGGTCTGACCCGCGGTCGCAGGACTCGGCGCACGCCGTGTGCGCTCCTCTCGGCTACGCTTCGGCGTACTTCTCCAGCGCCGCCTCGTACCCCTCCCGCGCCATCGAGAACGTCTCTCGAAGGTCGCGCAGCGGCGTCTCCGTCGCGTCGACCCGGAGGTCGTTGTAGTACGGCTCCATCTCGCGGTCCTCGGTCGAGGTCACAACGACGGCCGCGCTCTGGATAGCGAGGTCGTCGCGCTTGTCGCCGCCCGCGGCGTGTCCCGCGCCGAGCGCGTCGATGAGGCGCTTCGCGAGCGGTTCGTCGCTGTCGCCGTCGCGATTCCGCTCGTAGGCGTCGGCGGCGGCCTCGACGACCTCCTCTCCCGTGAGCAGGTTGCCCGCGACGGTGTAGTCGTCGCCCTCGCAGTGGCCCGCCCAGCCGAGGCAGTCGTCGCCGGTGAAAGCGAACGTCGTCTCGGAGCCGACGCCGTGGAGCTGTCGCTCCGCGCGGCCGTCGTCGGCGTTCAACAGCGCCCGCAGGGCGTCGTCGACGGCGAGGCCGTCTTCGAGGTAGTCCATCCCCTTCCGACCGAGTTCGACGTTCGTCAGCGCCTGTGTCGCCACCGCGCCGTGTTCGCTTGCAAACGGGCAGAGCGCGCCGACGCCCGGGAGTCGGGTCGTCACGGCGACGCCGAAGCGGTGCTGGTCGTCGCCGTCGGCGTCGACGTACGACTCGCGGACGCAGATGCTGAAAGTCATCGTGTTCGTCTCCCCCCGCGCGCCGCGGGGTAAAAACACCCCGCGAAACGGCGCGGCCGGCGCGCGTCGAGCCGAGAAATGTCTGCGTTTCGACAGTCGTCTGACGTAAGAACTAACCCCGTTGTGGCCTCTCTACGTCCTATGGGTATCATGAGTAAGATTCTCGGTGGTGGTGGTTCCCGAACGACCGAGGACTACGTCGAACTCGACCTCGACGACTTCGACACCGCTCGCGGCGACGCCGGTCTCTCGGTTCACATCGCCGAGATCGGCGGCCAGCAGGACGTTATCGCCATCAAGGACGCCGTCTACGACGGCAATCTGGTCATCGCGGACATCACCCGCCACACGACCTCCGACAACACGATGGAACACATCATCGACGACCTCCGGCAGGTCGCGCGCGAGGTCGACGGCGACATCGTCCAGAAGGGCGACGACCAGATCGTCATCACGCCGACGGGCATCTCCATCTCGCGACAGAAGCTCAACGGCTGACGACGGCGGACGACATCTCCCTTCCACTCCGATTTCTCCCCGACTCGCGGACGCGAGCGATGCGGTTCGAACGGCCCGAACCGATGCCTATTCGGTCCTCTCGTTCCTAGAGTCGTCCGAATGAGCAAGGACTACATCGAGGTTCGCGGTGCCGAAGAGCACAACCTCAAGAACCTCGACGTTCGCATCCCCCGCGAGACGTTCACCGTCGTCACCGGCCTGTCGGGGTCAGGCAAGTCCTCCCTCGCGTTCGACACCGTCTACGCGGAGGGCCAGCGGCGGTACATCGAGTCGCTTTCGGCCTACGCGCGGAACTTCCTCGGCCAGATGGACAAGCCGAAGGTCGAGGCCGTCGAGGGCCTCTCGCCCGCCATCTCCATCGACCAGAAGAACGGGGCCAACAACCCCCGGTCGACCGTCGGGACCGTCACCGAACTCCACGACTACCTCCGCCTGTTGTACGCCCGCGTTGGCACCCAGTACGACCCCATCACGGGCGAGGAGGTCGGCGAGCAGTCCGCACAGGACATGGTCGACCAGATTCTCGAACTCCCCGAGGGCACCCGCGCGAAGGTCGTCGCGCCGGTCGTCCGCGACCAGAAAGGCGAGTTCAAAGACCTGTTTTCGGACCTCGTCTCCGAGGCTACGCCCGCGTCGAGGTCGACGGCGAGGAGTTCGACCTCTCGTTCGAGACGCCCGAACTCGACAAGAACTACGACCACACCATCGACGTGGTCGTCGACCGCGTGAAGGTCGCCCCAGAGGCGCGCTCGCGCATCGCCGACTCCGTCGAGACCGCGCTGGAGGAGGCCGGCGGCGTCCTCAAACTCATCGTTCCCGACCCGCCCGAAGACCTCCCCTTCGCCTCCAACACCCGGTCGACCGGGTCGCTCGCGGGCGAGGGCGACGACCGCCTCGTCGTCGAGTTCTCCGAGGAACTCGGCAATCCGAACTCGTCGTTCCGCTTTTCCGAAATCGAGACGCGGTCGTTCTCGTTCAACAGCCCCCACGGGGCCTGCCCGGAGTGCGAGGGCCTCGGCAAGGCCAAGGAGGTCGACCCCGACCTCGTCGTCACCGACCCGTCGAAGCCGCTCAAGCACGTCTTCGAGCCGTGGAGCTACAACCGGACGTACTACCGCCGCCAGCTCGACAACGTCGCCGACCACTTCGGCGTCAGCGTGGACACCCCGTTCGAGGAGCTTTCCGACGAGGTGCAGGACGCGTTCCTGTTCGGCACCACCGAGGACGTGGTGTTCGAGTGGACGACGAAGAACGGCACGCGCCACAAGGAACACCCATTCGAGGGCGTCGTCGGCAACCTCGAACGCCGCCACGTCGAGACCGACTCCGACCGGACGCGCGACCACATCGAGGAGTTCATGGCCGTCACGACCTGTCCGGACTGCAACGGGTCGCGGCTCAAAGAGCAGTCCCGCCACGTCCGCGTCGGCGGCACGACGCTCCCCGAGGTCAACCGCATGACCATCGCGGGCGCGCTCGAACACTTCGAGGGCCTCGAACGCGACCTCTCGGAGCGCGACCGGACCATCGCACAGGAGATTCTCAAGGAGATTCGCGCCCGCCTCGGCTTCATGACCGAAGTCGGCCTCGAATACCTCACCTTGGACCGCGAGGCCGCCACGCTCTCGGGCGGCGAGTCCCAGCGCATCCGCCTTGCCACGCAGGTCGGTTCCGGCCTCGTGGGCGTTCTCTACGTCCTCGACGAGCCGTCTATCGGCCTCCACCAGCGCGACAACGACAAACTGCTCAACACGCTCGAAGGCCTCCGCGACCTCGGTAACACGCTCATCGTCGTCGAACACGACGAGGAGACGATGCGCCGGGCCGACGAAATCATCGACATGGGCCCCGGCCCGGGCAAGCGCGGCGGCGAGGTCGTCGCGCAGGGCGACTTCGACGACATCGTCGCGGCCGACGACTCCATCACGGCCGACTACCTCTCGGGCCGCAAGGACATCGACGTGCCCGAGAGCCGCCGCGAAGGTGACGGCGAACTCGTCATCCGCGGCGCGCGCCAGCACAATCTCGACGACCTCGACGTGCCGATTCCCCTCGGGACGTTCACGGCTGTCACCGGCGTCTCGGGGTCGGGCAAGTCCACCCTGATGCACGAGATTCTCTACAAGGGGCTCGCCCGGCGGATGAACGACAACACCTCCGTCGACCCCGGCGAGCACGACGCCATCGAGGGCTACGACGAAATCGAGACGGTCCGGCTCATCGACCAGTCGCCCATCGGCCGCACCCCGCGGTCGAACCCGGCGACGTACACCGGCGTCTTCGACTACGTCCGCGAGCTGTTCGCCGAGACGAAGCTCTCGAAACAGCGCGGCTACGAGAAGGGTCGCTTCTCCTTCAACGTCAAGGGCGGCCGCTGTGAGGCCTGCAAGGGGCAGGGCAACGTCAAAATCGAGATGAACTTCCTCTCGGACGTGTACGTGCCTGCGAGGAGTGCAACGGCGCGCGCTACAACGCCGAGACGCTCGACGTGACGTACAAGGACAGGACCATCGCCGACGTGCTCGACATGGAGGTCGACGAGGCGCTCGACTTCTTCGAGGCGAACTCGCAGATTCGCCGCCGCCTCCAACTGCTCCACGACGTGGGCCTCGGCTACATGCAGCTCGGCCAGCCGTCGACCACCCTCTCCGGCGGCGAGGCCCAGCGCGTCAAACTCGCCGAGGAACTCGGCAAGAAGCAGACCGGCGACACGCTCTACCTGCTCGACGAGCCGACGACCGGCCTCCACAAGGAAGACGAGCGGAAGCTCATCGAGGTGCTCCAGCGCCTCGTCGACAACGGCAACACCGTCCTCGTGGTCGAACACGAACTCGACCTCGTGAAGAACGCCGACCACATCGTCGACCTCGGTCCCGAGGGCGGCGCGGGCGGCGGCACCGTCGTCGCCAGCGGCACGCCCGAGGAAATCGCCGAGAACCCCGACTCCCACACGGGCCGGTACCTCTGCGACTACCTCCCCGACGTGGACGAGGAAGGCCCGCGGTCGGACCGCCGCAAGCCCGCGAAAGTGGCGAACGACGACTGAACCGCCCGTCGTCGCGGCATCTCGTTTTCGACGGTCGCTTCGCGCCCACCGGGGAGCGACTGCCGGCGGACCTGACATTCGCCTGCCAAACTAGTCGAGAGAAAAACATTTCAAATCGCAACGCGTCATCTGTATGCGTATGTCACGCATACTCAAGACATCGGGGTTCCTCGGGCTGGCGACGATGATGGTGGTGGGGCTGTACCAGTACACGCTACTGGAATCTGGGGGCGTGCCGTCGTGGCTGGTGGGCGGCCACGCGCACTTGGGCGTGCTCTCGATTCTCGCGGTCGTGATGGGCTTTGCGGTGGACGCGTTCGCGCTGACGGGGCGGCTCCGGGCGGCGGTGAGCGGGCTGTTCGTCGTCGGGCAGTGGCTGTTGCCGCTCACTATCTGGGTCGGCGTCGGGCTCGGACTGTTCTTTTTGGTTCCGACGACGTTCCTGTGGGGGCTCTGTCTCATCGTCTCCATGCTCATCATGGCGTGGCAGGCGTGGGTCAGCGAGCCGACGACGCCCGGCGGGATGCCGGGTCCCGCGTCGCCGGCCGACGACTGAACGCGCGCCTCGACTTTTTTCAGCGCCCCCGGAGCCATCAGCGCCGCCGGTACCACCAGTAGCCGACGCCCGCGAGCGCGAGCGCCACGACGAGCGCCGGGAGGACGGGGAACGTCGTCGCCGGTTGGACCACCTCGACGGCGACCCGCTGGGTGCCCGTCGAGAGCTGTCTGCCGGCGTCGTCCTCGTAGCTCACGTCGACGCCGACGACCTGCGTCTTCGGGACGGCGTCGTCGCTCACTTCGAGGTCGAAGACGACGAGGCGCGTTTCGCCGGCGTCGAGCCGGGGGACGAACGCCACGGCGTCCTCGCTCGAAAGCGGCTCCTCGGCGACGAGTCTGACCGTCACGTCGGTCTGCGGCGTCGCCTCGGTGTTCGTCACCGCGAGGACGAGCCGGCCGGTCGAGTCCACCTCGAACGTCGCGTTCCGCGG
>NZ_JPES01000074.1:0-25953 GCF_000730175.1 Haloferax sp. ATB1
CACCGTGACCGATGAACCGACCGGCGGCGCTGACGCCGGCGACGACGCGGCGTAACTCGCGCCCGCGCGGCCGTCGATCCGTCCTGAACGTGGCCGCCGCTCGGCTGTCGGGTGGAAAACGAAAAAGCCGAGTCGAAATGCGAACGTGGGTGCCTCTGTCGTCTGCGGCGTCACCGCGGGCGGGTGGGCGCGCGGCGCGCCGTCTACTGTTCTGCTGTTCCGTCGTCTCGGTCTCAGCCGTCGTTGTCTTCGAAGGTCAGCGCCGCGTCGCCGGTCAGGTTCATCTTCGTGATGTCACCCGAGAACCGGAAGGCGTCGACGTTGTCCGTAACGGAGCCTTTCACCTTGCCGTTGGTGACGCTGTCGTCGCTCTCGGTCGGCCCGACGAGCGGATCGTTCAGGATTTCGCCCGAGACCATGAAGTCGTACGTCGTCTCCGTGCCGTCGCCTCGACGACGAGGGTGTTCGGCAGGGAGAACACGGCAGGGTCGACCCGCGTGCCGTTGACGTAGACCTCGGCCTCGCCCTGGAGGAACGACAGCGACGTAATCGTGCCCGTGAAGCTGTACGTGTCTTCGGCCCCCTCGGTGGTGACCCAACCCGTCGCGGAGCTTTCGGACACGTCGTCCCACTCTTCGATGGTGTCGCCCGAGGCTTCGAGCGTGCCGCTGACGCTGACTTCGTACTGCGTCTCGACGCCGGTGCCGACGAGGCGCAGTTCGTTCTGGCTGTCGGTGGAGTCGTCGGTCGTCGAGTCGTCCGTGCTCGAATCGGTCGAGTCGTCCGTCGTCGCGTCCGTGACCGTGCTCTCTGTCACCTGCTCGCCGTCGACGTAAATCTCGGCCTCGCCTTCGACGAAGCCGAAGGAGGTGACGCTTCCCGCGAAGTTGAACGTGTCCTCGACGCCCTCGGTCGTAATCCAGCCGCTGGCGGAGGTGCCGTCGATGGTGTCCCACGACTCGATGGTGTCGCCCGAGGCTTCGAGCGCGTCGCTGACGGTGAACTCGTACTGGGTCTGGGTACCCGTGCCGACGAGGCGCAGTTCGTGCGAGAGGTCGGTGGAGTCGGTCGTGGAGTCGGTCGTCGAATCCGTCGAGTCGTCCGTCGTCGACGAGTCCGTCGTCGCGTCCGTGACGGTGCTCTCGGTCACCTGCTCGCCGTTGACGTGAATCTCACACTCGCCTTCGAGGAACGAGAACGAGTCGATGTCGCCGGAGAACGTGTAGGTGTCCTCGACGCCGTCGGTCGTAATCCAGCCGGTCGCGGTGCCGCCGGAGATGTCGTCCCACTCCTCGATGGTGTCGCCCGACGCCTGCAGCGAGTCCGTCACGGTGAACTCGTACTGGGTCGTCGTGCCCGTGCCGACGAGGCGAATCTCGTTCGGGAGGGGTTCGGTCGTGGAATCCGTCGTCGAATCGTCGGTCGTCGAATCTGTCGAGTCGTCCGTCGTCGAATCTGACGAGTCGTCGCTAGTGCTCCCGTCGGCGCTCGGGAGCGGACAGGAGTCGCTGCTCGTGATGTTGCTCGTGTCCACGTCGGCCCCGCTGAACACCGTCGCCTGCCCGGAGACGTTGATGTTCGAGTCCACAATCTCACAGCTCGTGGCGTCGTTGACGAGGACGCCGTCCACGTCGCCGTTCGGGAGGTGGATACAGCTGTTCTGGACGGTCGAGCCGTTGCGGTCGTTGTCGATGCAGACCGCCGCGCCGGCGGGCTGAGACCGCGTGCTGCCCGTGATGGAGACGTTTTCGAGGTTCACGCCCCACGGCTTGTCCGCGGTGTCGGTGTCGACGGAGTCGGCGTGAATCGTCTGGACCGACGTGTCGTTCTGGATGCGGCAGTTGCGCAGGGTGAAGCCGCCGTGGCCGGCCCACGTCGGCGACGGAGACGATGCCGCGCGAGGTGGGACAGGACTTGAAGATGAAGTCGCAGTCCTCGATGAGGACGCCGGCGTACCCGTTGCCGGTAGAGTCGATGCGGAGGCCCTCGGGACTGTCGAGGCTGTCGCCGTCGCGGGCGTGCTCGTTGAGGTTGTCCGCGTCCATGATGACGGTCGCGCCCTTGATCCACGAGGTCTTCGTGGGGTGGTCGCCCGCGGAGATGCGCATGTTGGTGTTGTCGTTGTTCTTGAACAGGCCGCCCTCGACGCGGAGGACGCCGCGGGTGTGGGTCGCGCGGAACGACGACGACCCGCGCTCGTTCGATGTGGCAGTCGACGAGGCGAATCTCGCCGACTGAACCGCCCTGTACACGGATACCCGCGACGCCGTCGGGGTAGCCCGGAAGCTCGGCACCCTCACGCATGTAGACGCGGCGGGCGACGTTGACGCCGTCGACGGAGGAACAGTCGTACGCGAGGAGCTGGCGGCGAGCGTTGTTGTCGGTGGGGGTGCGGCCGAGCCACTCGACGTCCTCGATGAGGCCGCCGTCGTCGTTTATCATCCAGATGTCCGCCGTGGTAGTGTCGTCGTCGGTCTGCTGGATGGAGAAGTTCTTCAGGACGTGGTGGTCCCCGCTCGTGATTTCGAGGAACCGGTACTTCTCGCCGTTGTTGCCCGACGGGAAGACGAACTGCACGTCCTTGTGGGAGCTGCCGGTGCCGACCATCCCGAAGCGGGAGACGTCGTCGTTCCAGTACTGCGTCTCGGTGGCGAGATACTCACCCGGAGGGAATTCGATGAGCGTCCCGCTTTCGTACGCGGAATCGAGTTGGTTGTCTATCGGTTCGTTTCCGTTGGGGTCCATTCCAAGGTCGTCCACCGCGTTGACGACGCGGTCCCATTGGATACCGAAGCGCTCCTCTGGTCCAGACGCAGCCGACGCGACGCCGGCAGAGAGGGCAGTCGATGCGGCCATCGCACCGAGTTTGAGGTAGTTCCGCCTGTTGAGTTGCGATTCGAGGATGGAGTCTGAATCCGCCGCAGATTCGTCGTCATCTCCATCGGTTAGTCGTGCCATACCCGAGGAAAGCCCTCGTTAAGGTGATAATCATTATTGCGAGGTATAATCTAGTTAGCTACGATTACGTGCGGGTTTGATTCGGATGGAGGCCAGTTAGTTACCAGTTGCATTCCAGAGACACACCTTATATTCTCTCAAGAAAATATCAACTAAATATGTATATGTCGCCATATTGGCGGTCGAAAACGACCACTTAATCGATACTATACGAGCCAAATCGACATGCGGTGTCGAATCAAAATCAGTCCGTGAAACGTCTCTGCTCGCCAGATAATCAATCTATGAACTGGTAATTACGCTCCCACCGAACCTTGCGAGGGCGTTCGTTTCACCACACCCACATTTTCTGACGGTGTTCTGATAGGTTTGATTCACGTCGAAGGTTCAGCTAGCAATGAGAGTCAGTCGAATCGACCACTCAGCGGGCCCGTCGAGTCGGCCGAACGCCGACCTCACTTGGACATCACGGAGACGAGTTCCCGGAGGTTCTGTTTGACCCGCCAGTCGAAGAGCGTCATGAGCGACGCGGCGCTGACGGCGTAGGCGACGACGCCGATAGCGACGAGGACCGCGAACTCGACGAGCGGCGACCCGACGCGGTTCTGCGCCGCGAGGACCGCCAGCGCCATCGCGCCGCTGGCCGCGACGGGGTACGAGAGCTCTCGGAGGAACCGGCGGTAAGTCGTCCCGAGCGTTCGTTTCATTTCGCGCGCGTAGAGCGGGACCATCGGGAACGCGAGGATACCCGTGACCGCGAGGGCGGTCCCTTCGATGCCGTAGGCGCTCGTCGCGGGGACGATGGCTATCGCGAGCAGCGCGACGCGGAGGAAGCCGAGTTTGGTCTGCACGTCGGGGCGGCCGACGGCGCGCCAGACGGGGTTGAACGTCGCGAAGAGCGTCCGAAAGAGCCCGTAGGCGACGAGAATCTGCATGGCGAGCACCATCGGAAGCCAGTCCTCGCCGAGGAATGCGCCGACAAAGGCGGGCGCGACGAGGTAAATGCCGACCGACATGGGTAGGGCGACGAACGCCGTGAGCCGGAAGGTGCTGAAGAACGCCTCGCGGAGGGCGCGCTGGTCCTCCTGAAGCTTCGAGTAGGTCGAGAACATCACGCTGGAGACGACGACGGCGATTTCGGTCGCCGGCGCGTTGGAGATGCGGTAGGCGAGTTGGTAGTAACCGAGCGAGGTCGCCGTCAGGAGCCAGCCGACGACCGCGTCGTCGCCCTGTCCGTAGAGGAACTCGACGATGGACGACCCCGTGACCCATTTCCCGTAGCCGATGAGTTCGGCTGCATACGCCCGGTTCAGGCGCGGGGCGCGGGCGGTACGGGTGCAGGAAGTAGGTCACGACCGAGCGGACGCTTGCGTCGGCGAGGTAGCCGAAGATGAGCGCCCAGACCGTCGGGCTGACCGCGGCGTAGCCGAGCGCGACGACGACGTAGGCCGTCGTCCCGCTGACCCGGTAGGCGAACTCCTTGTGGAACGCGAGGTCCTTCTTGAAGTAGACCATCGCGGGGTTCCGCAGCGCGAGGAAAATCGGGACCAGGGCGATGGCGCGGATGAGGTCCCGCGCGGCGGGCTCGCCGAACAGCGAGGCGAGCGACGGGGCCGCGAAGTAGAGAACCGAACTCATCAGCAGGCCGCGGAGGAGTTCGAGCGTGAACGTCGTGTTCAGGTACTCGTCCACGTCGTCGTCGACGCGCTGGATGAGCGCGGCGTCGATACCGAGGTTCGTCAGGCTCAGAAGCGCCGAGATCGTGAGGAGCGCGATACCCATCAGCCCGATAGCCTCGGGGCCGAGCAACCGCGCGAGGACGATGAACATGACGACCTTCAGCACCCGGTCGAGGACGTTCATCGCCGACACCCACATCCCGCTTTTCACCGTCCGCTCTGCGAGGTCGCTGTCGTCGTCGCCGGGAACGAACCGGCGGCGAATCGTCCGGACGACCGAGCGAATCTTATCTCTCATCGAACGCACCTCGCGGGTCGTCGCTTCGGCGGAGACCCGGCGTATTCACGAACGGTAACACTCGGATACACATCGGCTCAGGAGGCGATTAATTATTGACTCGCTACTGGATTCCGCGGGGTCGCGGTTCCCGTAGTCGCGCGGATTAGGCGCTGTTTGACGAGGCAGAGCGACCTGCCGAGCGCCGTGGTGTCCGAACCCGTGCGGCGGGGCAGGGACCATCGGCCCACAGGCCGCCGGTCGGAAGAGAACAGCGGCGGCACCGGCGGTAGCGGTTCTAGCATCGGCGTGAAAATCGGACCCCGCGTCCCTACACCCCTACCCGGACACGTAGTAGAGGTCGGCCGCGCCGTTCGCCATGACGCGGTTCACGTTGGGCTGGTTCTGGACGGCTGTGAGATTCGCCGCGGAGTACCGGAGTTCGCGGTACGCGACCACCTCGCGGTCGTAATCGGTCTTCGAGACCATCAGATACCGCGGGCCGTCGTAGTAGCTCGGCAGGTCGGTGAGCGCCTCGTCGGGCGTCGTGAAGCCGAGCGCCGGCGTGGTTCGCTCGGGGAGCGCCTCGGCGAAGCGGTCGGGGTTCCCGCGGATACCCACGTATCGAATGTCCTCGTCGGACATCTCGAACGCGGTGTCGTACGCCCCCATCTGCTGGGCGGGGACGTGGTTCGAGGGAGATAGATGTACGGCGACGGGAACATCACCATGAGCGTGAGCCCGATGACGAGCGCCGTCGCGACGGGCGTGCCGGCCTTGACCGCCCGCCCGTACTTCGACCAGTAGCTCGTCCCCGCGAGCCACTCGAACGCGTAGAACAGTCCGACGCTCCCGACGACGGTCGCGATAATCATCGCGAAGCCGACGTGGCGGAAGAAGAAGTTCGTCTCCGAGATGACGCCGAGGAGGTGCGCGAAGAAGTACGGCACCAACACGACGAGGCTGAACGTCAGCGTCCGCAGGATGGTCCGTCCCTGACCCGACAGCTGCGGGAACCGCCCGAACAGGACGCCGAGGAAGACGCCGAAGGTAATCAGGGCGTACACCGCGTTCACGAGGAACAGCTTCACGAACACATCGAAGATGCCGCCGCCGACGGCGGTGACGGAACCGGTGCGCTGGGAGATAGCCGTTCCGGCCTCGGAACTCCCCGAGAGAATCCCGAGCAACCCCTCGACGAACAGACCGCCCGTCGAGAAGCCGACGGTGTACTGCGTCAGCCAGTAGACGAAGGCCGCGGCGAAGACGATGGTCAGGCCGTACACCGGTCGCTGTTCGGCGACGGCGTCCGGGGTCCGCCAGCGCTGGACGAGTTGGATACCCGCGGCGACGACGAACAACACGAGGTAGTTGACGGCGACCTGCAGGTGGTACGACACCAGCGCGACCGTCCCGATGGCGAACAGGACGGAGACGGGCGTGATGTGACCGCGCCACCGGCTCTCGACGGCGTCGGTGCCGGAGAACTGGTGCTTGAAGAAGAGGTACAGAAGCACCAGTCCGAGGAACGACGCCAGCGAGTACGGGAAGAACATGAGCTTGAACCCGTTGAGGTTCACCGGTAGGAACAACAGCGCCGAGAACACGGCGATGAGGACCGCCCGACGGTCGGGGACGATGAGCGAGACGAGAAGCGGGACGAACACGAGGTAGACGACCGAGACGAAAAACACCACGAGCATCATCGCGGTGGTGATTTCGACGCCGAGGGCGGCGCTGAATATCCCAGCGGAGACGTGGCCGCTCGGGTAGACGATTTCGAGCGGCGTCAGCGTCTCCGAGGCGAGCGACTTCGCCCAGCCGAGGTGCGTCAACGAGTCGTTGAACCCGTAGAAGTAGTACTCCCGGACGAGCGGAAGGCTGAGACCGCGGCTATCGCGAGGGCCGCTAGACCCACGCCACCGGCTGCGAACCGACTGTTCGGGGCGCGAACGACCACGACCAACGCGGTCAGTACCGCCACCGCCACGCCGACCCAGAAGACCACCGGAGTCGACTGGTAGATTGAGACCTCGTACGCGCGCGCCGGCGACGCGCGAGCGACGAGAATACCGACGGCTAGCGCGAGAAATCCGACGAGGAGGAGTGTTCTCGTGAGCCGCGAATCGCGTTGCTTCATCCCGTGAGAGAAGGCGAGTAGCGTAGTTTGTTATTGAGAATGTAATCGGTGTCGGCGGACGGTATGGGCGTTCTTCCCCGCGTCTCGGGATTCAGCAACCGAAGCGTCGGGCGTCGAGGGGCCATCCGAGGCAGAGACCCGTTCGAACCTCGGTTCCGGTCGGTTCGACGACGCTCGACGCCGCCGCACGGCCGTATAGGCGCGTGATAACAAAACCCGACGCACGCGGATATCGGGCAACGATGTTACTCACAGTAGTCACGCCACAGACCGCCGAGCGAACCGGACGCGAGGGTCTTCGATGACCGGCTTCGTCGGCGGCGTCCTCGACGCGTCGACGCTCGACGCCTGCGCGGCCGAACTCCACCACGAAGACTGGTACGAGTCGGCGACGCGGTCGACCGGCCGCTTCGGTGTCTCGGTCCTCCACCACGGCGCGAGAGACCCCAAGGGCTGTACCGTCTGGGAGGACGGCTCGCGCGTGGGAGCGATATACGGCGCGGTGACGAACCTCGACGAACTCGACCTCGACGCCGACGGGCTGTTCGCCCGACTGTTCGAGGACCCGCACGCGCTCCTCCCCGAACTCGACGGCTCGTTCCTCGTCGTCGGCGTCGACGGCGACGACGAGCGCGTCGTGCTCGCCAGCGACAAACTCGGGACGCGACAGTGCTTCTACGTCGCGGGCGAGCCGTTCGCCTTCGGGACCGAGGTCGGCGCGCTGACGACCCTCCTCGACGACCCGCAGGTCGACGAGCGCGCCATCAGCGACCTGCTCATGATCGGGCACGTCTGGGGCGATAAGACGCTCGTGCAGGGCGTGAAGTTCCTCCCCTCGGGGTCCGTCCTCGACTACCGGGCCGGCGCGAGCCCCGAAATCGAGTCGTACTGGCACCACACGTTCGAACAGAGCCCCGACGACTCCTACCTCGACGACCTCACCGAGGCCTATCAGGACGTCATCGCCGACATGGCCGACACGATAGACGGCGATATCCTTTTGGGCCTGTGGCTCTCCGGCGGCCTCGACAGTCGCTCGATGGCGGGCGAACTCAGCCGCTACCACGACCTCACAACCTACACCTACGACTCGAACCCCGCGAACGGGAGTAACCTCGAACTCGCCGCGAAGGTCTCCAAGGTGCTCGGCCTCGAAAACAGGCGCGTGCCCGTCGAGTCGAACGCGCTCGTCGACTCGCTCGACAAATCGGTCCAGCTGACGAGCGGGATGGTCGGCCTCTCGACGTTCGTCAACCTCGCGAACGTGTTCAACATCGAGGACATGCCCGACGTGCTCATCGAGGGCTGCGGGCAGGGCGGGATGATGGGCGACGGCATCGGTCGGGCCGCCGTCGAGGGAAGCAAATCCCCCGAGGCGGCGCTCTACCGCGCGAAACACCGCATCGACGTTGACGACGCCCGCAGGCTCCTGCGGACGGAATTCGACCCGATGACGACCTACCGCGAGGAGGTGCGCAAGAGCGACCAGCCGGACCTCTACAGCACCGCGATGGACTGCTACTACCGCAACTACTTCCCGCGGTGCGACTTCGCCAGCAACCCCATCGCCGAGAGCC
The DNA here is from genome assembly GCF_000730175.1 of Haloferax sp. ATB1. NCBI lineage: Archaea > Methanobacteriati > Methanobacteriota > Halobacteria > Halobacteriales > Haloferacaceae > Haloferax > Haloferax sp. ATB1. The sequence continues at coordinate 8,632 of NZ_JPES01000074.1, forward strand.
AGGCCGGCACGCGGGTCCCCTTCAGCGACACCCGAGTTCCTCCCGGGCCGTGACCCAGATGCCCCTCTCGCACCGCGTCGGCTCGATTCCGTTCACCAACGGGAAGATTCCCGCGGGGACGGCCTACCCGAAGGTCGAACTGGTCCGCCGCCTCGACAGCCGACTCGCGGACATCCCCTACGAGCGGACGAAGGTCCCGCCGGCGCGCCCGATGTGGCAACACGCCGCCGGCTTCGTCGTCGGCACCTCCGTCGATCGAATCCGCGAGCGCCTCGTCGGCGACGTACACACCTACGGCGGTCGTTCGACTATCGGCGACTGGTACCGGACGAACCGCGCGCTCCGCGAGCGCATCGACGACCTGCTCGACTCCGCCTGCGAGCGCCCGTACTTCGACGCCGACGAGATTCGTCGCCTCCAGCGCGAGGAGCTCACGGGCGAGGCCGAACACATGAGCGCCATCTCCGGCATCATCACCGGCGAACTCTGGGTCCGCAAGTACATCGACCGCGAAGGCCGCGGCGTCGGTGAGGGTACCGCGAGCGCGACGGAAGCCGAAGACGCGCCGCAACCGGCCGACTGAGGCCGGACGAGCCACTCAGCACGCTTTGCACGCTTTCTTTTTTCGGTCGGACTATCCGGTCACGCGGAGCGCGTCAGAACGCTAGGAGACGGACGACGCGGCGGCAGCGACTACCGAAGCAACGGATAGCTACCGAACAGGGAGGACAGCCACAGAAGCCACGGCCGGCGGTGGCAACGGACAACGACGCGACGCGTGCTGGAGACCACCGACTGTGTTCCTCACGCGGGGGTCTGGGCGGTGTTCTGGTCGAACAACCGGCGAGCTGTTCGCTTGACGAACAGGTTGGAGGCGAGTGAACTCACGAAGTACCACACCATCCAAACTTGCATCGGTCCGACTAACCGCGCGCTCCAGATGATGCGGTCGGCTATCGGAATCACCGGTGCGGCCGTGACGATGGCTCCTGCGGGGTTCATCACGAACCACGACAGCCAGAGGAAGACGGGCACCGTGATGAGCATCGACCACACGATCGGCCGGAGGTTGTTTTTCATCGTCCCGAGTTGGTCTCGCATCAGCTCCTGCTGACGCTCGGTGAGACGTTCCACGGCGGCATCGTCCCCGCGCTGCTTCGCGGTACTGAGTTTTTCTCGAATCCGTTGCATCTGCTCTCTCTGTGCGTCCATTCCGTCCTTGTCGAGGAACCGGCGACGGAAGCCCGTCGAGACGAGCGCAACCGCCGTCGCGAGAACGACGACGAGCAGCGGGAACGGAAGCACCCCGGCGAGCGGCCCGAGGACGAGGTCCATCGGACCGACAATCGCCGCTTTGATGGCTGGCACCTGATAGCCGGCCACGAGGGTGATTGCGCCCGCTCCGGCGAGTTTGTCGACCGGTCTCCACGCCGATTCGTCAGTCGTCGGAGCGGGCTGAGTGGTCGCGGCGCCGACCTCGATACCCGCGTCGGCGAGTGCGTCCCGAACGGCTGGCGGGTCGTCGACGACGAACACGTCGTCGGCGGGCACGAGCACGCCAGTCCTGAGCAGCCGACCCCACGTCTCAGCGTCGACGGCATCGCTCACAGCGTCGTACGTGACAGTTCCATCGCCGCGCTCTGCGTGCGCGAGGACGCTCGCGAGCGCCCGACCACCGACGTCGTCCCGCACCAACGAGTCGAGTGCAGTGTCGTCCATCCAGTAACTGTAGATGAGTTAACATTAAAAACCTGACTCCGTTGACGGCCGCCAAAACGAACATCGAGAAGAGCGCCGTCTCCGCGGGGGCTTCGGAGAAAAGAAAGACTGGCCCCGACGCTACGCCGCGTCGGCGTACATCGCCACCAGCTCGTCCGCGTTCGACTGCCACGAGTAGCGTTCTTCGATGACCGCCCGGTTCGTCCGGCCCATGCGGACGGCCTCCTCGGGGTTGGAGACGAGTCGCGCGAGCGCCCGGGCCAGCTCCTCGGCGTCGCCGGGCGCGACGAGAATCCCGCGGTCGTCGGTGATGACCTCGGGGATGCTTCCGACCGGTGTGGTGACGATGGCGTTGCCGCCGGCCATGCCTTCGAGCATGGCGATGGGAAGCCCCTCCGCGTAGGTCGGGAGGACGAACACGGTGCCGCGGCTGATGAGGTCGCGCTTGTCTTCCTCGGAGAGGAAGCCGAGGTACGAGACGTTGTCGTAGGCGGCGGCGACCGCCTCGGCGCGGTCGGCGTAGGGGCCGCGGCCGCCGATGCTCACCTCGAAGTCGAGGCCGGGCGTGGATTCGAGTATCTCGACGGCGTCGAGGAACTCGCGGATACCCTTGCGCTCGATGAGGTTCGAGACGAAGACGAGGTGGACGGGGTCGGTCGGGTACGTCGGGTCGTACTCCGCGGGTTCGACGGCGTTGGCCATGACGTGGACTTTCTCCTCGCCGGCGAGTCTGGAGACGAGGCCGCGCCAGTACTCCGAGAGGACGACCACGTCGTCGACGGCGTCGAAGACGAGCGACTGGAGTCGGCGGACGACCCGCGAGTCGGTGGCGAGGAAGTCGTCGAACGACGAGCCGTGGATGTGGAGGACGACGGGGACGCGCCAGACGTACTTCGAAAACAAGGCGAAGAACGCCGCGCGGTAGAACGAGTAGGTGTGCGACGAGTGGACGTGGACGATGTCCGGGCGTCGCTGGAAGGGGAAGAGAACGACGGCAATGAGCGACGAGAGGAGCATTCGTGCGGCGAGTTCGAGCCCCTCACCCTTCGGCGCGGTGTAGCGCGTGTAGACGCGCACGTCCATCCGGTCTTCGAGGTAGCGACGTTGTTCGGTGATATATCGGTCGATGCCGCCGGTGCCTTTCGGGCCGACGATGAGGAGTGTTTGCTTGGGCTTCATGGGGTTGGTTCTGGTTGATTCTGCGGGTCTGGTCGAGGAATCGCGGGTCCGCGTCACGGGACGCGATCGAGGCGGGCGGAGCGCGCGCCGGTCGATGCGAGAAAATTGGGCGGTTCGGCGGTTAGTTATGGGTCGATTGACCGTCTCCGGGAGCGGGCAGACGCACCGGGCTGGGCTTCGATTGCGGCGGACGCCGCCGGCGTGGGGTCGGCGATGGCGCGACGCCGATTACGCCGGGACCGTATGCCTCGTCAGCGAGTCGACCGTCTCGACGGAGCCGTAGTTCAGCGCCACCTGGACGATGACGTCGGTGAGGTTGACCTTGTCCGCGAGGAACGCGTCGCGCTTTTCGGCCCAGCGGGCCTTCGCGCCGTCGTCGGCGAGGAGTTCCTCGGCGCGGGCCATCACGTCGTCGAACGACTTGAGGTTGGAGATGAGCCCCTGCCGTTCGAGTTCGACGAAGTTGCCCATGTCGTCGTCGCCGACGAAGGAGTTCGACCGGATGGCGGGCGTCCCGAGCAGCGCCGCCTCGGTGACCATGGTCTGGGTGTCGGCGACGAGCAGGCTCGCTTCGGCGAGCACGTCGTGGACGAGCGCGGGATGGAAGTCGAACGGCCGGGTGTCGAGGTCGCCGTCGCGGCGCTCCTCGCTCTCGTCGAGGACGAAGACGGTCGCGCGCTCGCCCAGCATTTCGATGAGTTCGCGGCGGCGCTCGGGGGTGAACCCGCCGTGGCCCACGTCGTGGTGCGAGCCGAACGCGTTGAACCGGACGACGACGAACTTCTCGTCGGGGGCGAGACCGAGTTCAGCTCGGATGTCCACCGAAGGCTCGTACACGTCGGGATGGAGGTAGGCCGTCTCTTTGAACCCGCGGAACTGGTAGTGGTTGTCCGCGAGGTCCTTCCCGAAGGTGTGGGGCGTCAGAATCGCCTTGGCGAACGGCCGGGAGACGACGTGGTCCAGTGAGGTCGGCTCGGAGTCGAGCAGGAGGACCACGGGCGTCCGCGAGACGGCCCCGGCGTGGGCCGCGTAGCCGCCCATCCCGAAGATGAGGTCGGGCTTGAACCGGCCGCACGGCCCGGAAGATGTTGACGTAGTGGAACGGGAGCGACTTGAAAAGCGAGTACTTCGTCGTCCCGCAGGAGCCGTAAATCTCGTGCGGAAGGTCGTAGTACTCGAGCAGGTCCTTGGTACAGCCGTAGTCGCGGCCGAGGACGAGCACGTCGTGACCCATCGCCTGAAGCTCTCTGACGGCGTACTTGTAGAGGTGGACGTGCGCGGGCGTGTTGGTGAAGAACAGGTATCGCATACTCTCTGGCAGTTCCACGCGCCCCGCGGGAGTAGTTATACGGCGTCTACCCGCCGCCGCCGCTCGAATCGACGCCGACTTCCGGCCGCGAAAACCGCCACGAGGCAGTTACAGTCGCCATAACAAAACCCGGACGTGCACTCGGGTTCCCTGACCGGGCGCTCGCGCGCCGTTTCGCCTCAAATCGTTCGCATCGATGCGGACGGACGCAGTCCGCACTCGAGGTGAACGGAACGTCCTCCAAGCCGACCCCCGATGCGCCCCACAAATCAGATGTCTCAGACGCCTATCCCCACTCTCATCCCGCGACGACGAACCGCCAACACGGACCCGACGACGCGGCGTCACTCGACCGGAACGACGAATTGCCGACACGTAACGGCGGCTCGACCGACCGCAACGACGACGAACCGACCGACCGGGAGCGACCGCTGATGTTCCCGTGGGAGCACGCCGCTGTCGGCTACATCATCGTCTCACTGTGGGCGCGGGCGACCGACCGGAAGCTCGACGGCTGGGCCGCGCTGGCGGTGCTGTTCGGAACACAGTTCCCCGACCTCGTCGACAAGCCGCTGGCGTGGTCGTTCGGCATCCTCCCGAGCGGTATCTCGGTGGCGCACTCGATTCTCGTCTCGGTGCCGGTCTCGATACTCGTCGTGGTCGTCGCGCGGCGCTACGGAGCGGCGACGGTCGGCGTCGCCTTCGCCCTCGGCTACCTCTCGCACATCCCCGCGGACCTGCTGTACAACGGCTTTTTCTTCGGGAACTACGACGTGATTCGGGCGTTCCTCTGGCCGCTGTCCCACGGCAGCGAGTCGTCGATGGGCGGCTTCTTCGCCCAGACGTGGTTCTACCTGCGCCGCTTCGTCGTCTTCCTCGGCCGACCCGAGGCGTGGGTGCTGGTCGCGTTCGAACTCGCGTTGCTCGGGAGCGCCGTCTGGCTCTGGCTCGGCGACGGCGCGCCCGGCGTGGCGCTTCTCAAGCGCTCCGTGACCGGAATCCGCCGCAGCGTTACGAAGTGACTGCGACCGGATTTCGGGTGGCAATCACTCCATAACAAAGCCCTCACCGAGACTGAATTTCGCTAAGGCAGGCAGACTCCCCGCCGACATGATATGAAATTCCAGATTTTCCAGTCGACTCGGCCGACCGCCGAGTCGACACAGACAGTCGATGGAGCGCGACCGACGCGAGGTGGACGACGATGAGCGCCGAGGTGGGCGTCGAATCCCACGTCGACGACGGCGTCACCATCGGCTACGGCGACGGTAACGACCCGATCATCGGCGACCGGGCGCGAATCCGCGCCGGCACCATCGTCTACGACGACGTGACCATCGGCGACGACTTCGTCACCGGCCACAACGTCCTCGTCCGCGAGCACACGACCATCGGCGACCAGGTCCTCCTCGGGACCGAGACGGTCGTCGACGGTACTACGACCATCGGGTCGCGCGTGAGCATCCAGACGAACGTCTACATCCCCACCAACACCCGCATCGGCGACGACGTGTTCGTCGGGCCGGGCGTGGTGATGACGAACGACCCCTACCCGGTCCGCACCGACGCGGAACTGGTCGGCCCGACAATCGAGAACCACGCCTCAATCGGCGCGAACGCGACGCTTCTCCCCGGCGTGACCGTCGGCGAGGGCGCGTTCGTCGCCGCCGGCGCGCTCGTCGTGAACGACGTGCCGCCGCGAACCCTCGCCGTGGGCGTCCCCGCCGTCCACCGCGAACTGCCGGAGCAACTGCGGGGAGAAAACAGGATACGACGATGAGTTCAGACCACATCTCCATCGCTGCGCCCCAACTCGGCGCGGCCGAACGGAACCGGATCGCGGCCGTCCTCGAAAGCGGCATGATAGCCGACGGCCCCGAGGTCCGGGGCTTCGAGCGGGAGTTCGCCGACTACTGCGGGGCCGACCACGGCGTCGCCACCTCCAACGGAACGACGGCGCTCCACGCCGCGCTCCACGCACTCGGCGTCGGCCCCGGCGACCGCGTCCTGACGACGCCCTTCACGTTCATCGCGACGGCCAACGCCGTCGCGTTCACGGGGGCCGAGGTGGGCTTCGTCGACATCGACCCGCGGACGTACAACATCGACCCCGACGCGCTCGAAGCGCGACTCAGGGCCGGCGAGCAGGTGGACGCGGTCATCGCGGTCCATCTCTACGGTCTCCCGGCCGACATGACGCGACTCACGGAACTCGCCGACGAGTACGACTTCCTGCTCGTCGAAGACGCCGCGCAGGCCCACGGCGCGGAAGTCGAGGGACGGCGCGTCGGCTCCTTCGGCGACGCCGCGTGCTTCTCGTTCTACCCGACGAAGAACATGACCACGAGCGAGGGCGGCATGATTACCACCAACCACGCCGACATCGCCGAGCGCGCCGCCCGGTTCGTGGACCACGGCCGCGTCTCCGGCTACGAACACGCCGAGGTCGGCCACAACTTCCGCATGACGAGCATCGCCGCGGCCATCGGCCGGGTCCAGCTCGAACGCCTCCCCGAGTTCACTCGCGCGAGACAGGCGAACGCCGCCGCGCTCACGGAGTACCTCGAAGACTCGCCGGTCACGACGCCCCACACACCGCCGGACCGGACTCACGTCTTCCACCAGTACACGGTCGCCTGCGACGGCGTCGAGCGCGACGCTCTCAAATCGTACCTCGACGCGAAGGGCATTGCGACGGGCGTCTACTACCCGAAGCCCGTCCACAAACAGCCCGCGTACGAACACCTCGCGGTGTCGGCCCCCGTCGCGGAGGAAGCCGCGGCACGGGTGCTCTCGCTCCCGGTCCACCCCGGACTCAGCGAGGCCGACGTGGAGCGCGTCGGGACTGCGGTCGCCAACTACGTGGAGGTGGCGAGGTGAGCCGAGAACCCGACGGACTCCGCGCCGACGGCGGCCGAGAGCGCCCGGTCCGCGCGGGCGTCATCGGCGTCGGGTCGATGGGAACCAACCACGCACGGGTCTACGCGGAGCTTCGCGGCGTCGAACTGGTCGGCGTCGCCGACGCGGACGCGGACCGCGCCGCCGAGGTCGCCGCCGACTTCGGCACCGACGCGTACGGAATCGAGGAACTCCTCGACTGCGTCGACGTGGTGACAGTCGCGGTGCCGACGCCCTATCACGAATCGGTCGCCCGGCAGTGCATCGACGCCGGCGTCCACGCGCTCGTGGAGAAACCTTTCGTCGACGACCTCGACGCGGGCGCGGAGTTAGCCGCGCTCGCCGAGGACCGCGGCGTCGTGCTGCAGGTCGGCCACATCGAGCGGTTCAACCCGGCCGTCCGCGCCCTCCCCGACCTCCTCGACGGCGTCGAACCCATCGCCATCACCGCGAATCGGCTCGGTCCGCCGCTGAACCGCGAGATGGGCGACGGCGTCGTCATGGACCTCATGATTCACGACATCGACGTGGTGCTCTCGCTCGTCGACGCCGAGGTCGACCGCGTGGCCGCGACCGCCACGCCCGACGAGCAGTACGCGACGGCGCAGGTGACCTTCGAGAACGGCGTCATCGCCTCACTCACGGCGAGTCGGCTCACCCAGCAGAAGACGCGGACCCTCGACATCACCGCGCGCGACCGGCTCATCCGGGTCGACTACCTGAACCAGTCGGTCCAGATTTTCCGCCAGTCGCGGCCGGACTACCTCCGAGACAACGGCGGCGTCCGGTACCGCCACGAGGTGGTCATGGAACAGCCGATGATCAACACCGGCGAGCCGCTGAAGCGCGAGCTACAGGCGTTCGTTGACGCCGCGACCGACGGCGGCCCGGTTCTCGTCACCCCGGCCGACGGCCTGCGCGCCATCGAACTCGCCCGGCGCATCGAGGCCGACGCCGAGTCGGCGATTCGAAGCGTCGAGACCGCGGCGGCCGCGGAGACGACAGAGACCCCGGAGGGCCGGCAATGAGCCGCGAGCACCCCGGACTGTACGGCTCCGACCGCTCGTCCGACGAACAGACGCGGGCCCTGCGCGCCGGCGAGGTCCCCGTCGCGGTGTACGGCCTCGGGAAGATGGGCCTCCCGCTGGCGGCCGTCTACGCCCGCGCGACGGGCAACGTCACCGGCGTCGACATCAGCGAGGACGTGGTCCGCGGCGTCAACGACGGCGAGTGCCACGTGGCGAAGGAACCGGGACTCCCCGAGTTAGTCGCCGAGCAGGCCGAACGCGGCGCGCTCCGGGCGACCACCGACGGCGTCGCCGCGGCCGAAGGTGCCGCGATTCACGTCATCATCGTTCCGACCCCGCTGACCGACGACCGCGAACCCGACCTCGCGGCGTTCGAAGCCGTCCTCGACAGCATCGCACAGGGGCTCGCGCCCGGCGACCTCGTCGTCGTCGAGTGTACCGTCCCGCCGGGAACGAGCAAAGACCTCGTGGTGCCGTACCTCGCGGAGCGAAGCGGCCTCTCGGCCGGCGAGTTCGGCGTGGCGTTCTGCCCCGAGCGGACCTCGTCGGGCCGGGCGCTCCGCGACATCACCGAGTCCCACCCGAAAATCGTCGGCGGCGTCGACGCCGAGAGCACCCGCGTCGCGGCGCTCGTCTACGGCGAGATTACCTCGAACGAGGTGATTCCCGTGCGCGACGCGACGACCGCGGAGGCCGTGAAACTGTTCGAGGGCGTCTACCGCGACGTGAACATCGCGCTCGCCAACGAACTCGCGCGGCTCCGCGACGACCTCGGCATCGACGTGACCGAGGCAATCGACGCGGCCAACACCCAGCCGTACTGCGACATCCACGCGCCCGGCCCGGGCGTCGGCGGCCACTGCATCCCGTGGTATCCGTACTTCATCACGAGCCGAGTCGAGGCCGAGACGCCCCTGCTCCTGACCGCCCGCGAGGTCAACGACAGCATGCCGGCGTTCACCGCCGACAAGCTCCGCGACGAGCTGGCCGCGGCGGGACGCGACATTCGAAGGTGCGACCGTCGCCGTCCTCGGCGTCACCTACCGCCCCGGCGTCGCCGAGACCCGCGCGACGCCCGCTGCGGGCGTCATCGACCGACTGAACGAACTCGGCGCGACCGTCCTCGCGGTCGACCCGATGCTCTCCGACGAGGTCGTCGCGTCCTTCGGCGCGACCCCCGTCTCGCTCGCCGACCTGTCGACCCGCGCGCTCGACGCGGCCGTGGTCGTCACGCCGCACGAGGAGTTCGACGGCATCGACTGGACCGCCTTCGACGACCTCGTCGTCGTCGACGGCCGCGGCACCCTCGGCGACATCGGCCACCGCGTGTACGAAATCGGCGGCGGACCGCGGGGCGAGTCGTCAGCCGACGCTGATTCCGAGGCCGAGGCCGAAGTCGCGGTGGGGACCGACGCGCCGCACGGAGGTGCGAGCCGATGAACCGCCTCAAAGTGCTCTCGGTCGTCGGCGCGCGCCCGCAGTTCATCAAGGCGTTCCCCGTCTCCGACGCGCTCAGGCGCGACCACGACGAGGTGCTCGTCCACACCGGCCAGCACTACGACGAGTCGATGTCGGGCGTGTTCTTCGACGAGCTCGACATCCCGGAACCCGACTACAACCTCGGGGTCGGCTCGGGCGGCCACGCGGCCCAGACCGCCGAGATGATGACCCGGCTGGACGCCGTCGTCGCCGACGAAGCGCCCGACGTGGTGCTCGTCTACGGAGACACCAACTCCACGCTCGCGGCGGCGCTCGTGGCCGCGAAGCGCGACCCCGCGCTGGCGCACGTCGAGGCCGGCCTGCGGAGCCACAACTGGGCGATGCCCGAGGAGGTCAACCGCGTGCTCACCGACCACTGCTCGGACCTGCTGTTCGCGCCCTCCGAGTCTGCCGCCGAGACGCTGGCGGCCGAGGGCATCCGCGACGGCGTCTCCGTGACCGGCGACGTGCAGTACGACGCCGTCCTCCGGGTCCGCGAGACCGCCCGCGAGCGGTCGTCGATACTCGCCGACCTCGACCTCCGAGACGGGGAGTACGTCCTCGCGACGGTCCACCGCGCCGCCAACACCGACGACCGCGACCGCCTCGAAGGCATCGTGGACGGGCTCGTGTCGTCGGAACTCCCGGTCGTGTTCCCGGTCCACCCGCGGACCGAGGGTGCGCTCGAAGCCAGCGGCCTCTGGTCGCGGCTCGCCGACGCCGAGAACGTCATCCTCGTGGAGCCGGTCGGCTACCTCGACTTCGTCCGCCTGCTCGACGGCGCGGAGCGCGTCGCCACCGACTCCGGCGGCGTCCAGAAGGAAGCGTTCTACCTCGACGCCCGATGTCTCACGCTCCGCGACGAAACCGAGTGGACCGAAACCGTCGACGCTGGCTGGAACGTCCTCGTCGGCGCGGACGCGACCGCGATTCGGGCGGCGCTGACCGACGACGACCCGCTTCCCGAAAAACCCTCGCTGTACGGTGACGGGAGCGCCGCCGAGCGAATCGTCGCCGCGCTCTCGGAGTACGAGAATGCGTGAGAAGAAGGGAGATTCGAGATGCGCCGAGATGACCTCCGCGTGACCCGCACGGAGCCGAGCGAATCCGGCCCCGGCTTCGCGGTCTGTCTGACCCACGACGTGGACCGCCCGTACAAGACGTATCAGGGGCTGTACTATGCGGCGAAGTCGAACCCCAGCTACCACCTCCGGACGCTCCTCCGGCGGGAGAACCCCTACTGGCAGTTCGAGGATATCATGGCGCTCGAACGCGACCTCGGCGTCCGCTCGTCGTTCTACTTCCTCAACGAGCCGAGCCTCCTCGAAACGGGGTCGCTTTCGGACTGGCTCGAACCGAAGAACTGGGTCGAACACCTCGGCCGGTACGACCTCGATTCGGCGTCGATAGCCGACGCCGTCCGCGACCTCGACGAGGGCGGCTGGGAGGTCGGCATCCACGGCTCGTTCCGGTCGTGCGACGACTTCGACCGCCTCCGAACCGAAAAGCGCGAACTCGAAGCGGTGCTCGGCCACGAAATCGTCGGCGGCCGCCAGCACCACCTCAAACTCGGGCCGAACACGTGGCGCTACCACCGCGAACTCGGCTTAAAGTACGACGCCAGCCCCGGGTCGAGTTCGGAAAACGGGTTCCAACACGGCTACCGGCCGTTCAGACCCTTCGACGACGACTTTGTCGTCTTCCCGCTGACGCTGATGGAGGTGTCGCTTCCCGACCCCGGGTCGGCGTTCGACGAGGCGTGGGCCGAGTGCGAGCGCCTCCTAGACGAGGCCGAGGCGAACGACGCCGTGATGACGGTGCTGTGGCACCCGCGGTACTTCAACGAAGACGAGTTCCCCGGCTACCGCCGGCTCTACCGCCGCATCATCGAACGGGCGCTCGACCGCGGCGCGTGGGTCGGCCCCGTCGCCGAGTACTATCGCGAGTTCCTCGCCGAGCGCGATTCCCGACGACGACTCGGGCGAGAGGGCGACCGACAGCGCGACCGCCGGCGGCACGAATCACTCGCTCTCTCAGTAGAATTCGACGGCGTCGGCCGGTATCGGCTCCATAACAAAGCCGCCAGCGGGCTTCCTCTCGGACAGCCAATACCCCCTCAGAGAGGCTATTCTATATCATGAATCCACCATCGAAGCAGTATCACCGGGACGGCGACGCCGACGCCGACACGGAGCGACTCCAGCGGTACGTCGACGTACTCGACGACGTGCTCGACTACGCCCGCGAACGCGACTACAAAGGCTGGGACTACGGCGACGGCATGAGCAGCAGGCTCCTGCTGTCGGTTCCCATCGATAACCGCTGGTTCAACCTCGCGGTCCAGGAGTTCATCAAGCGCTCGCCCGTCAACGTCCGCCCGCTGTTCCTCGTCGAGAAGCGCCGGAACTTCAAGGGCATCACGCTGTTCGCCATGGCGAACCGGACCCGCGCACAGTTGGCCGAGTGGTTCGACGGCGACCGCCCGGCGGAGACGTACCGCGACGACGCGGCCTCGCTGACGGAGTGGCTCGTCGAGAACCAAGCCAAGGGCTACAGCGGCTTCGCCGGCAGTCACCGCCACGTCATCCAGCATATCTCCGGCCGCAACGGCCCGCGGTCGGGGATTCCACACTCGCCGAACATCGTCTCGACGGCCTACGGCGTCAAGGCGCTCCTCGCGGGGCGGGAGTTCGACCCGGACTATCCGGACATCGCCAAGACCGCCGTCGACGTGATGCTCAACGACCTCAACTACCGGCCGAAGGACGACGGCGCGGTCATGGACTACTACCTCTCGCACCCGAAGGACAGCTACACCCTCAACGCGCTGGCTATCGGGGCGCGACTGTTCGTCGAGCTGTACGACTACTTCGGCGACGAGGAACTGCTCGAACGCGCCGAGAAGGTGTACGACTTCGTCGCGTCGAAGCAGACCGACCGCGGCGGGTGGTACTACCGCGAGCCCGCGAGCGCCTCGCACCTCTCGATGGACAACCACCACAACGGCTTCATCGTCGAGTGCTTCCAGCGCTACGAGCAAATCGTCGGCAGCGGTCGGTACGACGAGACGCTCGAACGCGGCCTCGACTTCTACGCCCGCGAGCTGTTCGACGAGGACGGCGCGCCCAACTTCGACGAGGAGCACCCCTACCCCCGCGACATCCACGCGACGGCACAAGGCATCCTCGTGTTCACCTACGCCGGGCAGTACGACCGCGCCGAGCGCGCCATTGACTGGGCGCTGGCGAACATGTACGTCCCGTCCGAGGGTCGGTTCTACTTCCGCAAACACCGCTTTTACACCAAGCGCATGACGCTCATGCGGTGGTGTCAGGCGTGGATGGCCTACGCCATCGCCGAGTACGTCGCCACCAGGATCTCCGGAGAACCGACTCACGGCTACGGCATCGACGCCGACGGTATCGAGCGCCTACGGGCAACGGCAGAGACTCCCTGACGGCGGACAGGCCGGCGCGAACGCCGGCTAGTCGCTTCATAACAAATCCCCATCCTCCCGTCACAGTAGTTCGAGAATGTCTTTTCGAATGATACACGCTGACGCGGCCCGACCGGATCGCGGGTCGATTTACGGGGCCGCCGAGTCGGCGGGTGAATCGGCTGATTTCGGTCGAATTGGTCGGTTCGGACAGAGCGAACGCGACGACCGCAGTCGAGGGTGTCGACGACAACGGACGCAGCGCGAAGACCGCCGGTCCTCCCGCAGCCCATGACCATCGAGATTGTCGAGTTCGACCACCGCGACCGCGACGAGTGGGACACGTACGTCGAGCGGTCGAGTCAGGCGAGTCTCTTCCACCAGTACGAGGCGCTGCGACTGCAGGCGAAGTACTCGAACTCGAAACTTCACCTGCTCGTCGGCTTCAAGACAGAAGAGCCGGTCGGGCTGTTTCCAGTCTTCGAGATTCGGAAGGGACTGGTCAAGACGGCGTTCTCCCCGCCGCCGCACATCGGCGTCCCGTATCTCGGGCCCGTGATGCTCGACGCCGGCAACATCAAGAGCCGGAAGTTCGAGCGCCGCCGCAACCAGTTCATCGACGGCTGTACCGAGTGGCTGGACGAACACATCGGCCCGAACTACACGCACGTCCGCGTCGGCGACTACTACACCGACATGCGGACGTTCCTGTGGGGCGGCTGCGACGTGTCGCCGAAGTACACCTACAACGTCGACCTGACCCGGGGCGAAGAGGACCTCCTCATGTCGTTCAGCCGGAGCGCCCGGCGGAACATCCGCGACGGCCGAAAGCTCGTCGTCCGGTGTCGAGGAGGGCGACCGCGACGACATCTGTTCGATTCTCACGCTGGTCAAAGACCGCTACGAGGAACAGGACCTGTCGTTCGACGTACCGCCGCAGTTCGTCATGGACCTGTACGACGCGCTCCCCGCGGGACAGGTCCGGCCCTACGTCTTCCGGTACGACGGGACGTTCGTGAGCGGGATTCTCGTCCTGCAGTACGGCGACACGCTCTACCGCTGGCTCGGCGGCGTCAAACCCCAGCGGGACTTCGGCATCGACGTCAACGACCTGCTGGACTGGCGCATCATGCGCGACGGCATGGCCGCCGGGATGCACCGCTACGACCTCGTCGGCGCGAACAACCGCCGACTCAACCGCTACAAGAGCAAGTACAACCCCGAACTCGTCACGTTCTACCAGATCGAGCACGGCGCGCTCCCGGTCAGAACCATCGCGCACCTGTATAAGAGCCGCCTCGGCCCCGGCATCGAGATGCTGTCCCGGGGAAACGGGACGAGCCTCCCGTCGCGACTCGTCTCGGGGTTCCTCCACCGATGACGACCCGACCGACGTATCGCCCGACGACCATCCAACTCACACGACTACGACACATGTCACAACTCCGTATCGAACCCCTGAGCCTCGACGAGTGGGGAGCCGCGCTCCCCTCGTCGGGCACCGAAGTCTTCCACACCCCCGCGGTGCTCGCCGCCATCGACGAGCACTTCGACGGCGAAATGCACCTGTTCGGCGTCTTCAAGGGCCAAGAACCGGTCGCGCTGTTCCCGACGTTCGTCCGCCGGAACCCTCTCGGACGGGTCGTCGTCTCGCCGCCGCCGTCGATGGCGATTCCCTACATCGGCCCGGTGATGATGCCGAACAGCCCGAAACAGAGCGCCTACGAGTCGGTGAACCGCGAGTTCGCCGACCTCGTGGTCGAGGAGCTCGGCATCCGCTCGAACCGGACGTTCGTCCGCCTGCTCTGTTCGCCGTCGTACCTCGACCCCCGTCCGTTCGAATGGACCGGCTTCGCGGTCAAGCCCTCCTTCACCTACCGACTCGACCTCGGCGGGCGCTCGCTCGACGAGATACAGGCCCAGTTCAGCAGCAGCCTCCGCCGCGAGATTCGGCAAGCCCGCGAACTCGATATCACCATCGCGGACGAGGGACTCGACGGCGCTCGCGTCGTCTACGACGACGTAGTCTCGCGGTACGACGAGCAGGACGAACCGTTCGGAATGCCGTGGGAGTTCGTCGAGTCGCTGGTGGAAAACCTCGGCGACCGGTGTCGCGTGTACGTCGCCCGCGACCCAGACGGCGAGTACCTCAGCGGGATGATCGTTCCCTTCTCGGACGAGGTGGGCTACTTCTGGCTCGGCGGCGCGCGCGGCGAGTACGACGGCGTCAGCATCAACAGCCTGCTCCACTGGACCATCATCGAGGACATCGTCGAAGACGAAGCGCTCGCGTCGGTCACGAAGTACGACCTCGTCGGCGCGAACACGGAACGGCTCTGCAACTACAAATCGAAGTTCGGCGGCGAGCTCGTCCCGTACTACGTCGTCGAGTCGACCGGCGTCGGCATGAACCTCGCCAAGCGGACCTACCAGCTCCTGAACAAGGGGTCGGAGCGAATCGCGACGAAGTGAGGCGGTCGGTCGCACGACGCGCCAGATCTGCCGTGAGAAAGCCGCGAGACGGCCGCACTCACGTCATCTGCTGTGTCTGAATGACGTCCCAGATGTTCTCGGCGTCGTCGGTGATGCCGTACACCCGCCCTTTTCGACGCTGTTCCGGGACGAGGAGTTCAACGAGCGACCGGTCTCTGAGTTCTTGCAGCGCCCGCGAGACGTGAGCGACCGCGCTCTCGGAGTCGGTGGCGATTTGCGTCGGCGTCGCCGGACCCTCCGAGAGCCTATCGAGAACGGAGATGCGGTAGCGAGAGCTGATGACGAAGCCCACGTCGTCCCACGGCACGTCGTCGGTCTCGCCGACGTGGCTCACGCAACGCCCACCTCGCTTGGGGAAACGGGTCGGTCGGCTGTCCAGTCGGGGGTCGCTGTCAAGGGGGTTCGACGGCGAGTGGAGAAGGTGGCCCGGCAGGGGCGACGGCCCGCATCGCTCGCGGCAGTCGTGGCGGTCGCAGACCAGAGAGCCGTCGACCACGACAGAGACGAATCTACCGAAATTAGACGAGTTAACGGGAGATTAACCGCGATGTCGGCGGGTGCCCGGCGTGCCGGCCGCATCGGTTCGGTGCGCATTCGTTCGTTAGTACGAACTTAATTACATAAAGTCACCGTTTGAATTATATTCACGCGTTCGTGAGTATCTCGAATTTATGAACGTCACGTTGACAGGAATTTGGCCGGGGGAGCGCCGCTCGCGACGACGCCGCCCGTGGCCGGAAGACGGTCTGCGTCAGACTGTGAGAGTCACGGCGAGACTCATATCGATCTCCCGCGTACCGTTCGGTATGTCATACAAGCGAACGCTCGGACGACTCGGCCTCGCGCTTGTCGGCGGTGCGCTCGCCGTCGGCGCTCTCCTCGTCGTAATCCGGGCGCGCGCCGACGATACGGCCGCTCGACTGCTCGATGCACTCCGGCGAGAACAGGCCGAATCGACCACGAACGATGCGGGGGCGACAGACACGGCCGACCTCAGCGATCTGCCCGCCCCAGTTCGCCGGTATCTCGAACGCGTGCTACCGGGCGAGCACCCCGATGTCCAGTCGGTCCGGCTCCGCCAGACGGGTGAATTCAGACTCGGCGACGCGGATTCGCCGTGGAAGTCGATGACGGCGACCCAGCACTACACGGTGGCCCCGCCGGGGTTCGTCTGGGACGCCCGAATCGATCTCGTGCCGTTTCTACCGGTCCGGGTCGTGGACGCCTTCGTCGGCGGTGTGGGGTCGTTGGAGGCGAAGTTCCTTTCGGTTATCACCGTCGCGGATGCCCCGCGCTCACCCGAGTTGGACGAAGGTGAACTCGCCCGCCACCTCGCCGAGATGGTCTGGTTCCCGACCGCGTTTCTCCCCGGCCACGGCGTCAGTTGGGAGCCGAGAGACGACCGTTCGGCCCGGGCGACGCTCGTCCACCGCGGCTCGACCGCGACTGTCGTGTTCCACTTCGACGAGAACGACGAGATAGTGCGCGTCACCGCGGACCGGTGGCGCGACACGGGGGACGGCGAGTTCGAGCGGTGCCCGTGGACGGGATACTTCAGCGACTACCGCGAACTGGACGGGGTTCGCGTGCCAACGACGGCGGAGGTGGCGTGGAACCTCCCGTCGGGCGACCTGCCGTACTGGCGGGCGACCATCGACGACGTGGAGTACGACCCGCTACCGACGGCGAGGCGGCGGTCGAATACGTCACCGGGTCCGAATCCGGAATAGCTACGACGGCCGGCAGAAATTCCCGAGTAGATGACCGACTCCTCGTCTCCG
>NZ_JPES01000075.1:0-27775 GCF_000730175.1 Haloferax sp. ATB1
CGAGCGAACGGAATCCGATCTCTGCCGCACTCATTCAGATGGGAGAGGGAGCTGGTGTATCCGGTGTCCTCCTCTTTTTAGTCGTGAAAGTGACGGTTGCCCTGCTCATCCTGCGGGCGCTTGACCCCGACGTAGACCGTGCCGGTCGAGAGACTGTCGCGCTGCTCGTAGTCGCAGCCGGTGCTGGCCTCGTTCCTGCCGTCCACAATCTCACGCTATTCGCGCTTACGGTCTCCTAAACGATTCGCGTCCGGTTCGCGCTACGGTACGTCGTCACGACGAGATGGTTTTCCACACTCCACTAGCGCGGGTAGTCACTCGGACTCCACCCGACGTCGTTCCGGATGCTCGAACTCGAATTTCTCAGACTGGACCATCTCCAGGGTCTCCTCGATAGACGGACGATCCCCCCAGAACGTCCCGTAATAGGCGAATCGAACCGTTCCGGTCGGATCGATGATGACCGTCGCGGGGCGATTGATATACTCGGCGTGGACGGCGTAGGCCATCGGGTCGACTCCGTATTTCGCGCCGACCGTCCCTGCACGGTCGAGGAGGTGTGGCCACCATATCTGCTCCGTGTACGACTCGATGAAAGACTCCTCGGCGAACCAGTATTCCGGTTCGAGCTCCCGGCCGACCATCACTCGGCCGCGATAGCGGCCGTGACATTCGATCGTCGCCACGTTGACGTCTGCCTCCTGCAGTTCCTCGCGAAGCTCGATTAGTTCGTCGAACTCGCGGTGGCAGACCGGACACCAGTCGGCGAACACCCAGATCAGGACCGTCCACTCGTCGTCTCCAATCGAGTCCTCGAGGTCCCACGTCCGCCCGTCGGTGTCTGGCAATTCGAATAACGGCGCAGACGCACCGACTGCCAGCTGTTCGAACGTGTCCTCGTCGAGATCTCGATATGCGGCCTCCAGCTCGGGTTCAGCGACTTCGCCCTTTTGGATGCGGTCGACCGATAGTTCGGCTTGATGGCGGACGTCTTTCGAATCGTCGTTCTCTTGCCGGTCGCGAAGCAGCTCTAGTGATCGGGTGGCGCCGATCTGTCCCAGGGCGACAATAGCCTGCGATCGTGCCAACGCGTTCGGATCCTCGCGGACCACCCGTTCGAGCACCTCAATCTCGCTCTGGCTTCTCAGAATTCCCAGCGCCGTTGCACACACGTAGCGTACCTGTACGTCGTCATCCTCAAATTCGGCGGCGATTTCAGACATTTTCGCGTCACCGAGCCGAACGAGGTCTCGGACGGCGAGCAGTCGGACTCGCCAATCGTCGTCATCGAGGTCTGCAATACCGTGCTCTTCGAGCGTCCGATCGACCGTGAAGCTTGTCTCATCAACAGGGTGGAACTCGTGCGTCCGGACACGGTCGAGTACTGCCTCTACGGATAGTTCATTAGAGGAGCTCGCTTCGGTGTCATTCATACACCCACGAAGCGGCCGGACCAAAAAAGGATACGCGACGGCGAAATTGAGACAGCCACAGAGATGCCGGCGGAAGCCGAGTTGCTCACTCAGCGCAATCAGACGCCGAGCGTCTCAGCCAGTTCGTAGAACGTCTCGATAGTGAGATCTGGATCGGGACCGAACGGTTCCCATGGTGTTGATTTGCGATCCACCCAAGCGGCCTGCATTCCGGCGTGTTGAGCGCCCATGACGTCGAACCAACCGGCGGTCACGTGGACGATCTCATCGATCGGTGTACCGGTGCGTGCAGCTGCGTGTCGATAAATCTCTGCGGCTGGTTTGAACGTCTTGACCTCGTCGGCGCTGATTGTGTCCTTGAGAATATCTCCGATATCGGCATGCTCAACCATCGAGTCGAGCATCTCGGGATTGCCGTTCGATACGACGTAGCAGTCGTATCCACCGTCACGGAGCCGCTCGATTCCATCCCGGACGTCGTCGAACACATCGAGTTCGTGGTATACAGCGAGAATCTCATCTCGCTCCGAGGTAGAGATATCCACACCGGAAGCATCAAGCGCGTATTGGAGCGCATCCCGATTCATTTCGTAGAACGGTTGATACGCATCGATCGCGTTGGCGACGAACGTATATTCGAGTGAACGAGCCCGCCAGAGCTTCGAAACCGGTTGTGGATCCTCAACCCGGTCGGCGAGTGCTTTCTCCGCGGCGTCTACATCTACGAGGGTACTGTACGAATCGAAGGTGACTGTCGAAACTTGGGCGGAGTCGAATCCCATGTAACACCTACTGTGAGTCAATAGCATAACACTCCGGAAAGTGACAGTGGTGGTCGCGCTCAACCGCTCGAGGAACTGGGAGCAATAGCCGCCACTCGATACATTTTGAAAATATCTAGATTGGAGGCTAGGACGGTCGGGCCGTGGTTTCGTCGGGACTCGAGAGCCGATCCCGGTCGTGGGGTTGGTCGTAATCGAGCCCCGGGCCGATCGGCGTGATCTCCCCCTGGTAGTAGCCGTCGTCTTTGATGTGCTCCATCCGCACCGTCTCCGCGAAGCCCGGCGTCTGGTAGAGATCGCGCAGATACGGCCAGAGGTTGTCGTACTGGTGGAGATACTGCTTGTTACACTTGAATGCCGTGTGATAGCACTCGTCGAACCGAATCAGCGTCGGGAACAGTCGCACGTCGGCGAGCGTCAGCCGGTCGCCGGCGAGGTATCGCTGGTCGGCGAGGACCTCGTCCCAGTGATCCAGCGCGTCGAAGACGTCGCTGACGGCCTCGTCGTATGCCTCCTGTGCCTCCGCGAAGCCGGCCCGATAGACGCCGTTGTTGATCGAATCGTAGATCGAATCGATAATCCTGTCAATTTCGTCTTGGTAGCCTTCGGGATACAGCTCGCGCCCCTCGTCGCCGTAGTCAGCGAACTCGGTGGCGAACATCCGCATAATCTCGATGGATTCGTTGTTGACGATGGTCTCGTGCTCTCGGTCCCAGAGAACCGGCACGGTCACCCGACCGGTGTACTCGGTGTCGGCCGCGACGTACACGTCCCGGAGATATTCACACCCGTTGACCGTGTCGGGAGTGCAGCCGTCTTTCTCGGGGGTGAACTCCCAACCCTCGTCCTCGCGCCACGGGTCGACGATATCCATCGAGACGACGTCGGTCAACCCGGCGAGGCGGCGCGTGAGCGCGGCCCCGTGTGCCCACGGACAGTTCCGCGCGATGTAGAGGTGGTACCGCCCGGCCGCCGGCTGGAATGTGGTATCCTGGGCGTCCCGAATCCAATCACGAAACGAGGTTTCGGCCCTATCAAACGCGCCACTTTCGTCAGTATACGGTCCGATATCGGTCTTCCAGTCCCCGTCGACGAGCATATTCCTGCCCATAGGACGGTGGAGGGGCTTCTCGCATACAATCCTGCCGCCCAGTCGTGCTCAGCCAGCACAACCGATGACTTGTTCCGTTCCCACAGCAGTCAGATGAATTCGGAGTTCTGCGGACCGTTCGTGATGTGGACCTCGAACGGCTGTGTACTGACGTCGTCCTGTTCGACGAGGTGCCAGTAGGTCTCGGCCATTTCGTCGGGGTCGAGGAAGGTCTCATCCTCGCGGTCGGGGAATCGGTCACGAACGCCCGGCGCGTCGATCTGCCCGTCGATGACGACGTGCGCGACGTGAACTCCTTCGGGGCCAAACTCCTGGGCGATATCCATCGCCATCCCGCGGGCGGCGAACTTCGCGGCCGTGAAGCCGATTGCGCCGCCGAGGCTCCGCACCGCAGAAGTCGCACCTGTGAAAATGACCGCCCCGCCGCCCGTCTCGAGCATGTCGCCGACAGCTTCCTGCGAGCAGACGAACGCACCGCGCCCGTTGACCGCCCACGCCCGTTCGAATTCCTCGACGCTCACGTCCATGAGTCCCTTCCAGGAGGCGGCACTGGCGTGGTTCACGAGGATGTCGACCGCCCCGAATTCATCGCGCACCGCCTCGAACCCGTCTCGGATCTGATCGACGTCGGTCAGATCAGTCTGGACGGCCAGCCCCTTTCCGGCGTCCGGAAGATCCTCAGCGAGTTCGTCGATGTAGTCCGCCGAGCGAGCAAAGAGAGCGACCTGACATCCCTCGGCTGCGAACTTTCGTGCAAGTGATTCACCGAGTCCTGGACCGACACCTGCGATGACTGCTGTCCGGGTCATAGAACGATCTACGAACCGGACCGGCAAAGCCGTGGTGACGGACCGGTCACTGGTCAGTCGACAGCCGAGCACCGAATTCACCACTCTCACCCAGTTCGATGAGCGCGCGATTGAGGAGTTCTCGAACGACGAACTCCTCGTAGTGTTGCGTCTCGCAGTATTCACACGGCTTCATCTCCCGAGCAACGGCCTGGATCTCCTCGCCGTGTTCCGCAGCAAGTGCCTCTATCAGGCCGGCCAGTTCCTCGGTCGTCGTCTCCTGTGCCGAAGCAAGTAGCTCTCCACTGCGTTCCGGAAGATCGTACGAAAAGACTCGCGTATTCGACTTGTAGTACTTCCGCGTCCCGCCGCCAGCTTCCTCAAGTCGGGCGATCTCGACCATCCCCGCATCCTTCAGGACGTTCACGTGGTGGCGCACCGTCGTCTCGGCTTTCTCCTCGCCGCGACGATGCAGTTCGTCGTGAATCTCCTCGATCGTCAGTTCCTCGGCTGCGAGCATATCGAGGATCTTCGCCCGGACGTCGTTCTCCAGTGCCTTCGCTTTCTTCGGATCCGTTGTCACGACTTCGCGGATCGGCACGTCAGATTCGAGGAGCGCCATTCGTGTGAGGAGATAGGCGGACAACGACAGTAAGAGTAACGCCACTCACCCGACAATGGTATTAGATTTTCGAGACCGCTATAATATTCGTCGTAATGGTTATCCGCGTCCCACGATAACTAACAGCCACGATGGGAACGACACAGAAACAATTCAATGTCGGGGGGATGTCCTGCTCGTTCTGTGCGGAGAGCATCAAGAAGGCCTACAGCCGGACCGATGGCGTCGAGGACATCGACGTGAGTCTCGCCCACGAAGAGGTCCTCGTTCAATACGACGACGACCGTCTGAGCGAGATCGAGGTGAAGGACACACTCCGAGATCTCGGATACACCATCCGTGACCCGGACAAAGCGAAACGATACAAACAGCAGCAGGCCGAACTCGCCGACGGAAAGCGGCGACTGCTGCTCGCCGGCAGCGCGTCCATCGTCGTCGCTGCCTGATGGGGTGGATGATCCTCGTGATGGGACGCTTCGAGTCGGCATCCCTCGTGATGGATCTGGTGACGCTGGGGCTGGCGCTCGGGACGATGTTCGGGCCTGGCCGCTATATCAAAACAAAAGCCTTCCAGAGCCTCCGCCGGGGTATTTTCAACCAACACGTCCTTTTAGAGGCAGGCGCGTTCGCCGGGCTCCTCGGTGGATTGCTCGGCCTGTTTGTGTTCCCGAGCTTTCCAACGGTTCACTTCTTCGCCGTCTCCGTCTTTATTACCACCTACCACATCCTCTCCGAGTACACCAGCCTCATCGTGCGGACGCGCGCCTCTCAAGCCGTCCAGAGCCTACTTGACCTCCAGCCTGACACGGCACGCCGCATCAGTGATGACGGTGATGTCGAGGAAGTCCCGGTCGACGACCTCGACATCGGTGATCACGTCCGGGTCAAGCCTGGCGAGAATATCCCCGTCGATGGGACGGTCGTCGATGGTGAATCAACGGTCGACGAGTCAGTCGCCACCGGCGAGTCCATCCCCGAGGAGAAGGCCGCCGGCGACGCGGTGATCGGTGGCAGTGTCAACGAGACCGGGACGCTGCTCATCAAAGTAACTGCAACCGGGGAGGACGCGTTCCTAAACCAGGTCGCCCGCGAGATCGAGGAAGCTCGGGCAATGAAGCCCGGCATCATCCAGCTCGCCGACCGCGTGCTCAAGTATTTCGTCCCCGGTGTCTTGACGATCGCCGGGTTGTCGTTCCTCTTCTGGGTGGTTGCCCCACTCGCGTGGGGGGCAGCCCCCAACGTCCAGCGGGGGGCATTCGCGGCGCTGGCCGTTCTCGTCCTTGGTTATCCATGCGCGCTCGGGATGGCGACACCGCTGGCCCTGATCCGGGGCGGCGGGAAGGCCGCGAACCGTGGCATCCTGATGCGGTCGGGCGACGCATTCCAGGTCTTCCCCGACGTCGACCACATCGTGTTGGACAAGACCGGCACCATCACCGTCGGCGAACCCACCGTCAGTGAGGTCGTCGCGTTCGTTGCCGACGAGGTGGATGTACTCACCACTGCGGCCAGTGCGGAGGCGTTCTCCGAGCATCCTCTCGCTGATGCGATCCTCGAGTTCGCCACCGAGCAAGATGTCGAGTACGCTGACCCCGATGATTTCGACTCCGTGACTGGAAAGGGCGTCCAAGCGACCGTGGACGGCGACGACGTGCTAGTTGGCAAGCCGGGCTGGCTCGGCGACGAAGGGGTCGACCTCTCGGCAGCCCACGACGACATCGAGCAGCTCCAGCATCGCGGCCTCACCGTCGCCGGCGTCGTCCGTGGCGGCGAACTGGTCGGCCTGATCGGCATCGGTGACGCGGTCAAGAGCGACGCCGCCGAGACCATCCGGCGGATTCGCGACGCCGGCATCACGCCCGTGATGATCACCGGGGACAACGAGCGCACCGCGAACGCGGTCGCCGACGAGGTCGGCATCGACCGTGTTATGGCCGACGTGCTGCCCGACGAGAAACGCGAGGAGATCGGCCGCCTACAGGAAACCGGCCACCGCGTGGCGATGGTCGGCGACGGCATCAACGACGCCCCCGCACTCACGCAGGCGGATATCGGAATCGCCATCGGCGCCGGGACGGATATCGCCATCGAGTCAGCGGATATCGTCCTGATGGGCGACCGACTCGGCGGCGTGATGGACGCCTACGAGATCGGGCGGGAGAGCTATCGGAAGACCCGCCAGAATCTCGCGACGGCCTTCGCGTTCAACGGCGTCGGCGTCGCCGCCGCGACGACCGGACTCGTTCACCCCGTGTTCGCGATGCTCGCGATGGTACTGTCTGTCTCGGCCGTCCTCGCCAACAGCTTCGCTGGCCAGCTCCTCTCTGGCGAGGGCGTCAACACCGAGTTCGCACTCGAAGAACACACGGACGGCGACGTGAGAGACGGCCGGGCGGCAGCCGATTAGGCCACTACGTCGTACCCAGCCTGTTCAATTGCCGCGTTCACATCGTCATCGGAGACCCCATCCTCGATGACCACATCGACAGTATCCGCTTCGTGGTCAGCATCAACTCGAGTCACGCCATCGAGGTTTCGCAAGGCGGTCTCCACGTTCTGTTCGCACCCGTTGCACGACATCCCGGTCACGGAAAGCGTCTTTCGCTCCATATGTACCCGTACCCACTTGCGGGGAATGACCGTTACGGTAACCGTCGTATCGATTTTATCCTTATTAGAGGGGAGAGGATTTCGTACGGAGAGTTGTTTTTGTCAACCAATCTCTGTAGTTAACCAACAACCCACCAGTGAGTTCACCGATTGTTGGTTAACGAGAGCGGCCAGTTTTTCAACCCCCTGAATGGGCGCGGGGCGGCCAGCAGCGGCCTCGCCAACCCAGTCATGTCCCTCGAAATCAGTTCAAACGCCAGTACGGCTAGCGACATCACTGCCGCCAGAGAAGCCGATAGCGTGGCGTTCCTCCATCGGGCGCCGTACGCCCTGGATGCATACGAACTCGGATTCCTGCCTGGGTTCCGGGAGGACTGCGGGTATCAGCAAACCCAATTCAAGCAGCTGGACATCCCCGTCGGGATGCTCGACAACGACTTCCGGAATCCCGATCTGGATCGATACGTCGCCCGATTTTTCGAGCACGAACCCCACGTCGGCGTGATTGGTGATGCGTACGAGGTGGACGACGTCGACGAGTACGTGGCCGCCGCTCGTGAGATCCAGGCGAGCTATCCCGATGCAGAACTCGTCATCGTCCCGAAGTGCCGCGAGGTGATCGATGCGATTCCGAACGATATCGTGCTCGGCTACTCGCGGGGATACGCCGACCGATTGGCCCACGAGTTCACCGAACCGACCGACTGGCGTGGCCGTCGTGTCCACATCCTCGGTGGCAGCCCACCGAAACAGTGGGACGTCATCCAGCAGCTGACCCGACCGACCCTCACGGACGAGCCACCGGCCGACATCGTCGGCCTCGACTGGAACGGCCTCCATCGCGGGGCGCAGTTCGGTGAGTTCTGGACGGCGGATGGTTGGGACGACAGCGGTCGCGACACCGACCACGTCACGGTTCGCAAGACGGTCCGCCACAGTCTCGCCCGTCTCAAGGAATTCTGGCAGTCTCAAGGTGTTTGGCCCGAATCGACACCACAGGACGACTCCTTCGAGATCGAGTATGAGGGGCCATCGCCAGGGGATCTCGATGGTGCTGCGTGTACCGAATGCGAAGCCAACGTCTGGATGACTCAGCGCGGTCCATTCGTCGCCGAGTACGATACTGGGGCTCTCTGTGGCTACTGCAGCTACGACTGCTACTTCGCCCACCGCCATCGAAATAACCTTGAGGAAGTCGCCGGCGAGCAGAGCGTCTACCTCCCGCCGGCGTGACGCAGCGAGCTGTTTTTCGCGCCTCCAGAGAGGGCGAGGGCTCGATCCAGAGAGTCCTCAGAGATGGTGATTTTCCGTGAGTCAACAACAGCGTCCGAACGATGTCTCGATTGACGACATTCCAGTCGACGTATCGAACACCCAATCAGGCGAGGTCGATCCCGCTGAGGTACCCGAGGAGATCCGGTCGATCACTCGTGGACTCGCGAGCGAGCAGCCGCCGACGAATCCGCTCGTCGTCCTGAAGGCCGCCCGCTGGTGGTATATACATGGCAAGGGCGGAACCGATCCTGCGTTCCAGTGGGCCATCGAGTGGGCACGACACCTCGCGGCGGACACGCCGAGCGATGTCGACCAGTTCGACGCGTTCCTCGAGTATCTCGTCACGGTCGGCTTCGCTGACGAGAAGACAGCGCTTCGATAACCGATCCCCCATTCACACTGCGGGGTGTTTGACCGGGGGCTATCTCGAACAGAAACGAGTCTGACCGCAACCTGTTCAGATAGAAGAACATTCACTTAGAATTGGTAGCACACAACGTCTTCTCCACCACAGGTCGGACACGTTTCGGCGTCCTCGGAAAGGGTCGTTCCGCAGTGTCGGCACTCATACAGGGTAGACGGGCTGGACGTGCGAGTACCAACGACCCCGCGGAACGTTTCGACGAGACCCATTCTCTCGGTGATTGTGTCGCACTGGTTGTTAATCCCAGCGTCCGATAGCAACCCCGGTATAAACCCCGCAGTCGCGCCGTCGTTTATTGTGCGCCGCCGAGGGGTGCGGCGCGTCCTGACTCGGAGACGTCGTCGTACTCGATGTGATGCAATCCATGATGACAGCCAGTGAGTCGGGGGTCTCGTTCGAGGAGACTGACACCCGGCACGACGAGATGCACAGTACCATCGAAGACTGGATCGACGAGCTCGTCGCAGACATCGACGAGGCAAAAGCCAGCCAACAGTTCCAGGAGTGGCTCGATGTCCAGTCCCGATTCCACGATTACTCCCATCGCAACACCCTCTTGATCAAGCTCCAGTGTCCCGAGGCAACACGCGTAGCGGGCTACAATACGTGGCGGTCGGAGTTCGACCGGCACGTCCAAGAGGGCGAACAGGCGATCTGGATCTGGGCACCCATTATTACGAAGCAGTGCCCTGAGTGCGGGAACTCGCCGAGCTACCACGAGCAAAGCGACTGTGACTACAATGAGACACCGCCCGAGGAGTGGTCCAAAGGACTGGTTGGATTCAAACCAACGGCAGTCTTCGATGTGTCTCAAACCGAGGGCAAACCGCTCCCCGAGTTGGAAACCGAGGCCACAGGTAACGCCGACGACCTGGTGCCAGCGCTCCTTGATGCGGCAGCTACTCTCGATATCGACGTCCGTGTCGTCGACGCTGCTGATTGGGAGCATGGCGACGCGAAAGGCGTCTGCAAACACCGGAATCTCGACGAGTGCCAACCCGTCGTCGAAGCGAAAGCTCGCTCGAATCAGGCCGACCTCGCGGTGACGCTGATTCACGAGTAGCTCACGCACTGCTCCATTTCGATGTCGACGACGAACCCTCGCGGTGACGCTGATTCACGAGTAGCTCACGCACTGCTCCATTTCGATGTCGACGACGAACCCGAGCGTGCAAAACGCGAGATCGAAGCCGAAGCCGTTGCGTACATCGTCGGGCGATATTTCAACCTGGATACGAGCGGTTCAGCGTTCTATCTTGCCGCGTGGCAGGACGACGATGCGGAGAGCATTCAGGAGCGTCTCGGCCGGATCAGTTCGACCGCGCAGGAGATCATCGGGACGGTCGCCGAGAGCTGAACACGCCTTCTCCGACTGTTAACCAACGCCGGGAATGCTTTGTCCACACTGTTGGTTAATTCGTTCGGCGTCCGACCCTGCGTGTTTCGATCGGTAGTGTTCAGATTAGCTGATTCCATGCGAAGGCGAAGGTCTGGAGCCAGGTTTCGGCGGTCGTGGCGGCGGCGTGGCTGAAACAGTTCGAGAACTGTCTTGTTCGGCGTTTTACCTCACGAAAGACACGTTCAACGGCGTTGCGACGGCCGTGGGTTTCGTGGCGAAAGGTGAGGCCGAGGCGGTGGAGCGCGGCGTGGAGCCACGGACCGCGATCAACGAGGAACACGGCGTCCTCGACGTCGTGTTTCTCGCAGAGGTCGGCCAAGAACGACTGGGTGAGCGCAGTCGTTCGGGCCGGATACAGCTTGAGATGCAAGAATTCGTTCGTCTCCGGATCGACCGCCGCGTACAGCCAGAATTGCTGGTCGTCGAGTTGGATCACGGTTTCGTCGACCGCAACCTGATCCGGAGCTTTGCCGCCGCTGGGCTGTAAGTCGGCTTTCTGGACCCAGTTGTGCACGGTGGAGCGAGCCCGATCGACACCGAATTCATCTAAGACAGAGACAGTATCCGAAAGTGAAAGGCCGGCCGCGTGCAGCTCGATACTGAGCTTCATCAGCGGCTGCGGTGTCTCCTCTTTCTCCACAAAGTCTAACTCGATTCGGTTGCTAGGACCGTCGAGGCGGTCGATTTCGGGCATTGATCACACGAAATACGACCGCCTCGTCCTTCACTCCTAATCTGAACACCGCCGTTTCGATCGGTCCCAAGACATATCCATCGACAGTCGATATTATCGTTCAGAATCGATTCGGCGCTGCTGGTCACGAAGGAACTCAACGACGGCGTCGATATCCTGTTCGGGAACCGTTTGTTGTTCGAAGACTCCTTTGAATGCATCTGCGAAATCCTCCGACGTGAGGCGGTTGAGGACAGTCTCGATGCGACCAGCGAGCTTCTCGGACTCCCCGCGATGCAGATGAGTCGCGATCCGGTCGAAATCCGCGCCAGCAGCCAGCACCACCAGATCCCGAGAGTCTGCCTTGCGGCCACTGTGGAGTTTCACCGCGAACAGCAACTCCCGTTCCGGAATCCTGGCTGTTACCGGACGCCCGGTTCGCAGTTCCTCGGTGACAGAGTGCTGGGCTAGATAGCGATACGACCACTCAGCTTCCGTCTGGCGACAGCCCAGCGCATCCACCATCGCGTCGAACCGAACCGGATTCCCGATATCTTTCGTAAACCGGATAGTCCGGCCCTCGTAGAGCTCGTTTCGCTCGACATCGGCCGTTTTCTCGTAGCCGCGGTCGGTGAGAAGGTCGGTGTAGTCGTCGACCGCTTGGGCCGGAATGACGACGTCGACGTCCGTGGTGAAGCGTTGATTGAACGCCGCGATCGCCCACCCACCGACGAGCACGTACGGCAGGTTGCCGTCAATGACGGCCTCCAGAGTGTCCAGCAATTCGTCTTCGCGTTCACCGAGACTCATGCATTGAGACGCGGATCCTCGTGGGACGCGTCGATATCGCGGTCATATTCATCGGCGATCATCTCCAACGCCGGCTCGTAGTTCACCCGGTACTCCAACATGTGCTCGATTGCCTCATCCAACGGAATGACCGGATTGCCGTCGACCCACTCGCGAGTGATCTCCCCACTCGTCGGGAACAACACGTACGAGACGGTCGCCTCGTAGTCGGTCGCATCCGGCCGCTCTTCGATCCGACTCGGAATCCCGAACTCATCAAAGAACGCCGTCCACTGTTCGACATCCCGGTCGGCGACCTGGATGAAGATCGGATAGTCGTCGTGGCCGCGGGCGATCTGATAGCCGCCGTGGGTCCAGACGTAGACGCCGTCGATTTTCGTGTACGCAAAGGGCATCCCAGCGAAGTTCGGAATGACGTAGCCGTCGTCGATCGAGGGAGGAACCGAGCGGGAAATAGCGGCGACGAGATCGTAGTAGCGATCCCTGACAGCGTAATTCTCGATGTAGACGCCGTCCTCGCGCCGGATGAAGCCTGCGTCCTCCAACCGCTCGATCCAGTCGTAGACCCAGGAGTAGGAGCCGTCGATCTTCTGGGCGATTCGACGGATCGAGTCGCCCGGCTGGGCCGCAACCATGATCTTCGCCGCGGTCTCGTCGACGTACTCCATCATCGCTAGTTATCGGTATCGCATCTAACGGTATTAGTCTTGTCCCCTGTATTCCCTATAGAATTATCGCTATACAGATATACCGTCCGCGGCTCCGGCAGTCCGATCCGGCTCAGCATTCGAACAGAGATGGAGCAACCACTAGAGAAGACGACTGACCGCTGTTCGTTGGTTACGTTTATTTGCGCCCGCCGAGGGGCGGAGGCGCACTCCCGTCTTCACCGACCCATGACCAACCGATATCTAACGACCGTCCTCGACGAGGCGGAACGAGTCGCAGAGTACCACGAGCAGGTCGCCCAGTCTACCGACCACCCAGAACACGAGTATCTTCGGTACGCCGTCCTTCGGCTCCTCGAAGGCGAGGCTGACGAGATCTCGGTGGACGTGTCGCAGATCGACGGTGTGACCGTCGGCTACGGAGAGGACGAGGCGATGTACGAGAGCTGGGGCGACGACGTCGAGTGGTGGGAGATGATTCCGCCGCAGGCGGAGTGTACCCGCTTCCGGGTGTTCTATCCCAGTGAGTACGAGGCCATTCCCCGGATCATCGTCAACATGATGGCAGCACTCGGGGCATGGCGTGTCTGGACCGGGAGCGCAGCCGCCTGCGGCTCCTACGACCATCGCGAGCGTCGCGAAGTCCACTATCTGTGGCCGGAGGGGCACCCGGTCGAGACCCTGCTTGCGAATCGGCTCCACGGTCCCGAAGCTGCGGTTGCCCCAGACGGCGGCCGGACCGGCGACGTGCTCGATCGGATGGTCGTCACGGAGCACTCAACCCAATACGACGATCTCGAGCCGCGAACCAGACGTGCCGTCGACGAAGCGATGGCCGTCTCGCTGCTCGAAAAGGGTGGCCGGTACGAGGTCCGATCAGCGTCCGGTAACTGGTACGAAGTCGACGTGATCAGCGAGTCGTGTACCTGTCCAGACTGGCGGAAGCATACGCCCGAAGGCGGCTGTAAACACCTCCGGCGAGTCGATCACGAGATCAAACAGGGACAGGTCCCACGACCTGATGGGCGCCTCCCTTCGAACTCGTAGAATCATCCGGAGTTCGGAGTCCTCGGGTGGGCTGTAACATCAGACGAAACTCATTGATGGAGAGTTTCGAATTATGTTACAGCTGTTGGAAGACCGGTGAGAGCCGTTGGTAGCGGTTTAACCAACAAAACTTGGTCTTTTCAGTTCTAATGCGACTCATCAAGCTCGAACCCAGCCCATCTGACAAAGGACTTGAGGAGTTCCGGACGGTCTTGCACTGCTCGGAGCGACTGATCGAGTCGCGCTTTTAGCGCGGCGAGATCAGTGGGTACGTAATTCGCAAGATCGTCGTATTTCACCGACTTCCAGACCTGCTCAACGGGGTTGAAGTCTGGCGCGTATGTCGGAAGGAACTGGATGTCGATGGCGACCTTGGGAGCCATCGGCCATCCAGGCGTTGTCATCATTCTCGCGGTCGGTTTGTGCGCTGGGTAATTGTCCCAGATCAGAATACAATCTTGTCCGCGTTGGTTGAACGAATCGCGTAGTAAGAACGCCATTTTCTCGCTATCAACGCTTTTCTCGGACAACCAGAAGTCCAAGACGGTCGCGCCGGTCCTCGGCGCGACCGTCAGGGTTGCAACCGCACGAATACTGTCCCAGCTGCCTGAATTGCGGTGGATTGGCGTGTGACCGCGTGACGACCACGTTCGTCGAACTGTCGATTGCATTCGGACGGTACTCTCGTCGAGAAACACTAGCACAAAGTCGTTTACTCGTGCTTTTTTTCAAGTGCTGGAATCGTTTCTTCTTCCCAGCGACGAACTGCGTCCGCGTCGCGCCTGCGGGAGCGACGCTCGGGCTTCTGGCAACTCCAGTTCATTCTCTGGAGATACCGCCAGACAGTTGTTTGGCCGACAGAGACGTCGAATTTCTGTTCAATTACTGCTGCGATGCGTTTGAGCGTCCAGAGATCATGTCGAATCCATGCGCTTGCGGCCCTTCCAGCAGGAGGGCCGCAAGCGCGGTCAACTGCTCATCGGAGAGTTTAGCTGAGGGACCGCCTTTGTGCGGTTTCGCATCGAGTCCCTCGTCTCCACCACCTTCGTAGGCTTCTTTCCATCGGTAGACAGAACTCGGTGACACACCGACGACGTCGGCGACTTCGTACGCGCCGTGGCCTAATCGAAGCAAGGCGACGGCAAGCCGTCGCCTCGCCTCTAATTCCGCTTGACTCCCGACTGGCCGTGTCACAACGAGAGACGTACGCTCTGTGAGGAGAAGTCCCTTTCTAGCCCAGAAAGACCAACCGATGCAGGGGGTGGAACTGTTGGTTAACATTAGGTGGCTCTCGATTCTGGAACCGTTCTCGGAAACGTCTCTAAACATAGGATTCTCGAGAGTAAACCGTGATTGGATACGCTCCGTTCTGGAACCGTTCTCGGAAACGTCTCTAAACATAGGATTCTCGAGAGTAAACCGTGATTGGATACGCTCCGTTCGTGTTCCCTGAAACGTGGAAGCGACACGCCGCGGCTTATCGGGATTGTGGGCATCCACACGAGTATGCCTGACCAATCGACAGTTCGATCGAACCGTCTCGTGGTGAACCAGCCGACTCGGGGGTCTGACCGCAATCAATCCCTCGCGGACCAAGCTGACCCACCAACGGACGATATGCTGTTGCCGTCGCTCGAGGATGGTATCACGCTGCTCGACGTGGAGGGCGGCCGTGGCGTCCCGATTCTGCAGTCACTCGTGCTCGACCATATCCTCCTACACAACGGACCCTCATTCTGGTCGATGCAAACGGCCACGCTACGACGACCACGCTTTCGAAAATCGCCCCGAGCCAGCGGTTGCTCGATAGGATCCACGTCGCACGGGGCTTCACCGCCTACCAGCACTACGGCGCCGTCCGCGATCTCCCAACAGCGGTGAACAAGGCAATCCAGAAGTCCACCGCCGATGTCGGGGCACGCGGCCGGCGGTCACCAACTGATGACGAGGACGAATCCCACCACACACCCGCCCTTATCGTCGCACCGGCCGTCGACGCTCAGTATCGCGCTGACGATAGCCTCGGCGAGACCCACGCAAAAACCTTGCAGGCTCGAACACTCGCCCGGTTGGCAACCTACGCTGTCGGATACGATATCCCTGTGCTCATTACCCGGGCCCGAGACGACGACTTCACGACATCGGTCGCGACAGCCGCCGACCACCACCTTGAGTGCAAGCAGACCCGGATGGGGCCGCGGATCGTCGGCGAGGACTTCGAGACGCTCGTCTATCCCGTCGACGACGGTGCGTACTACCAGACGACGTTCGCGTACTGGAGGCAACTCCTCGTGGCACGCGCTTCGCAGGTGGGCGTGGAACCGTCGACGCCGACGCCGTCGACGCCGACTCCGGAGGGCGTCGGGACGGGTGTCACAGCTGACGGTGAGACTGTGGCGACGACCCCGGATCCCCTGCTCGATGCGTGGGCGGCGACCGGCACAGGAGGCCGGTAGCGATGGGGCGTACGAACCCGACGTACCGAGATGCACTGCGGGCCATCGAGGAGCGCTGGTCGGACTTCCGACGGGCACTGCGTCGACGCGACCAACCGCGGTTTGACCGGCTGTTCGAGTACGCTCGCGAACACGCCGACGCTAGCGGGCTGTTGAACCACCAGAATCCGCTATTACCGGCACTGTTCAGCATCCATCTTGAACAGGAAACCCGTCTCGACAACCACGAGGAACGTCTCAAGGAACTCGAAGCCGCGGTCGCAGCAAACGATGACCAGGAGGCTGCTCCACCAGACTCGAACTCGTGACGATGCCGTTCAGTATCGACTTCTTCGACGATGGGCGCGTCCTCGAGTGGGAGACGACAGCTGACGGCGCCGTCGCGACCGAACGCGATGACTACAACCCACGCTTCTACGTCACCCCTCGTGACCCTGACGCCGACATCGATCTCACGACACTCCAGTCGGTGTACGACCAGCACCCGGACGTCGTCGCGACCGATACGGTTGCACGACGGCCCGGCTTTCGACGGGACGAGGAGACAGTCCTCGCGGTCGACGTTACGCACATCGACCGCGTCACCCCGCTAGCCCGGCAAGCGCGCCAGTTGTCGGAGTATCCAGTCGGTGATCTCGCCTGTTTCAACGTCGACTTCTCACGGGAATTTCGGTATTGCCTGGAGGAAGACGTCGATCCGACGCCGGCTAGTGAGTTGTCGACACTCCGACTTAGCGTCCCGCTGACCGAAACGAGCAACGACAGCTATGGAGAGCTGTCCGTCACCGGCGACACCGTCACTGGTTCGCCGGCAGACATTCTGTCGGCCGTAGAGACAGCTCTTGAAGTACACAACCCGGATGTCTTGGTCTGCTCGACAAGTGAAATTGTTCCGACGCTCTACGAGATGGCGACGGACGCTGGCGTCGACGACTTCTCGCTGAGTCGGTGGCCGGGTGTCGATTATCAGCAGCTCGCGAGGCGGTCGACGTACTCGAGCTACGGTCGGGTTGGGCACTCCCCGGCGCGGTACAACGTGCCCGGCCGTGCGATTATCGACGAGTCGAACACGTTCTTCTACGGGGAGACAAACCTCGACGGCGTCCTCGACCTCGTGTCGCGCTCAAAAAAGCCCATCCAGGAACTCGCCTGGGCGTCGATCGGGAACGTCCTCACGGCGATCCAGATCTGTGAGGCACACGACCGCGGCGTCCTTGTGCCGTGGAACTCCTGGCGCCACGAGTTCTATAAGTCGATGGGAACGCTCCACGATGCCGACCGTGGCGGCTTCATCTTCGCGCCCGACGTCGGCCTCCACGAGAACGTCCACGAACTGGATTTCTCGAGTCTCTACCCGAATATCATCTGCACGCGGAACGTCTCACCGGACGTCATCCGGTGTGGCTGCCACGAACGCGACGACGTCCCCGGCCTTGGATACTCGATGTGCGACGAGCGGGGTTATCTCGTCGACGTCCTCCAGCCGATTATCGATGCCCGCGACGAGATTAAGGCGAACATCCGTCACGAGGAAAATCGAGACGACCCCGACGAGGACCGACTGGCGGAACTCGAAGGACGGTCGGGTGCGCTGAAGTGGATTCTCGTCGCCTGCTTTGGCTATCAAGGGTTCAGCAACGCGAAGTTCGGCCGTATCGAGTGCCACGAGGCGATCAACGCGTTTGCTCGCGAGATTCTGCTGACGGCGAAACAGCGTCTGGAGGCCGGTGGCTGGCGCGTTGTCCACGGTATCGTCGACTCCATATGGGTGACGCCAAATCCCGACGTCGACGATGATGGCCGCGAGGACCTCGAGACGCTCGCGACGGAGATTTCTGATGCAGTCGAGATTCGGCTCGAACACGAGGCACACTACGACTGGGTCGCGTTCGTCCCGCAGCGTGAGAGCGACGCCGGCGCGTTGACGAAGTATTTCGGCAAAGAAGCCGACAGTGAGGAGTTCAAGATCAGAGGCATCGAAGCCCGACAACGCTCGACCCCGCCGTTCATCGAAGATATCCAGCGGGCTTGTCTCGACCGACTCGATACCACACGGTCACCGGACGCGGTACTCGGGCGTCTCGAACGAGCAATCAACGAGCTGTGGTCGGGGACCGTCTCAGTGGAGCGGCTCTTCGAGCGAAATCGAGTCTCTAAGCCGCTAGAGGGGTACACACAGAATACCCTGAACGTGGCGGCGCTGAAACGCGCTCGCGATCAGGACCTTGCAGTCCACCCGGGCCAGGATATCGAGTACGTGGTCGTCGACAACGAGAAATCCTCGCGAGATCGGGTGGCCCTCGCCCACGAAGATATCAACGCCTACGACGCCTCCTACTACGAGGTTCAGTCGTCAGAGCAGTCGAGAGTATACTGTCTCCGCTCGGCTGGGATCGGAGAGTATACTGTCTCCGCTCGGCTGGGATCGGACCGACATTCGACGAGAACTCGATGGAACTCAGATAATCGGTATTACGAACTGGAGCTGACCACACCCCTATTTCGCGTTGTGAAGGGGGTAGGGACGTGGGCAGACACCCCTATTTCGTGTTGTAACACACCCCTATTTCGTGTTGTAACACACCCCTTTTTCGAGTTGTAAATATAGAGAATTCGCGGCTTCCAGCTCATCTAAGCCGTTTTCTTGTTTTGAAGTCGTTAGCTCAAAGTGTCGAGTAGAAACAAAGGGGTATGAGAATCAGCGGGAGGGTTGAATCGCTAGCCTGGTCGAAGGACCACCCCCCTATTTCGAGTTGTAAGCCAAGAGGACACCCACAAGAACAGCGGACAGGGTGGTGGACACCCCTATTTCGAGTTGTAACGCGACATTCGGCATGACTATCGAAGGGTATTGTCCGAGGACCCCCCTATTTCGTGTTGTAAAGACCGGAGGGGGAGAGTTCGTAATCGCGCTTCAATTCAGAAACGAGTTCATCTGCGACTTGGCGACCGATCGCATCATCTCCTCTTCGCGCTCTAACTCTGAGAAGCGGTCGTCCTCCAGTATTCGTTCCATGATTGACTCGGGGTCCTCAGCGAGATCAAAGTGCATGTGGATACCTTTGCCCCTCCCACGACCACGTCGGTCAAACTCGAGAATACCGTAGGTCGCCTGCTCAGTGACGTGGTTGACGAAGGTTTCTCGTCCATAGGAGTCCGAATCGAGGACATCACAGACGTACTGATAGAGACTGTAGGAAGGGCCAGCGGGAATCCAGTCGACACTCACATTTGAATAATAGTCCGTTGCGGCGACGGCGAAAATACAGAGCTTCTTTTGAGTCGACAGCCCGCCGATGTGTCGCAATTTTCGATCGGAGTCGTATCGTTCCTGAGCAGTCCGGACGTGGGTTTCCAACACCCGTTCATCCCCCTGCTTATCGCTAATTCGCCGGACCACCGAAGGAGGTCGATAGCCTTCCGTGCATCACCATGGGTTTGCGAGCCGAACGCAGCCACGAGCGGAACGACGTCACTCGCGAGAGCTTCCTGTTTGAATGCGTCTTCGCGGTTTCGGAGGATGTGTCGGAGCTGCGTCGCATCGTAATCCTCGAAGAAAACCTCGTCAGGATTGAACGAGCTATTTGCGCGGCTGTTGAGATCAGACATGAAATCGACGTAGTTGGTAATTGCAGTCACAGAGACGGGGCCATCAAAGCGACCGAGATCGCGAGCTCGGGACAACTGGTAGAGAAGCGAATTGTATTCTGGTTCAGAGTATGGACCATCGAGCATGTCGATTTCGTCGAGAACGAAGATGACGCCCACGTAGTGCTCGCGCATGATTTCCCAGAGGCGCTCGAGTTTCTGGTCTGTCGAGACACCACTCTCGGGAACACCAGGTTCCTCCTCGATATTCATCGTCGCTTCCTGGATAAGACGATAGACAGCGCGACTGGTGGTGCCGGGTCCCTCGCAGTTTATCGAAAACACACCGAACCGCATTCCCTGAGCCTCGCTCAGCTCGACGATTTTCTTACAGACCGCGTGGATAATCAGTGACTTCCCGGTTCCAGACGGTCCGGTCAACAACATATCCGGAATCCCCTGACCCTGGAGTGCGGGCTTTAGATTCGTGATGACGGTCTTCAGCTGGTCATCGCGACCAACGATTCGATCTTCGTCGATGATGGTGTCGGGGCGAACCAAATCCTTGTTCTCGAAGACGGTTTCGACAGATTCGGATTGGAGTTCATCCATGATCGAGATGCCGCTCCCCGAATCACCGAATGTAGATTGACTGGTGTCGGACCCGTCAGAATTGCTCCCCCCATCTCTCGGAACTTCGTCTATAGAACCAGACTGTTCCGTCTGGTTATCTATATCCGGCGGTCCATCACCCATGTCTCCATCCTCTGTAGGCCTAGTATAAATAACTGAAGGGCACCGATTTCGATTTGTAAACGCGAAGATTCAACCGATGGAGTGACTGATTCGGCTATCTCTTCTTTTCCAGGCTCGAACCGCTGTCGACGGAGCGGCACACCCCTATTTCGAGTTGTAACGTCTTGGGAGCCTCTAACACAGTTTTGAGAATTACGCGATGGACGATTGTATCAAATGGTGAGAATAAGATGAACGAGTTCCACACGAGCCTCGAGTACAGGACCACAGGGCAAACCACGGACAGCACTCGGTGGAGATCACGAAGCGTCCTCGAGGAATCAACCCACACCCCCACCCCTTTTTCGAGTTGTAACGGACAGCGATGACACGGGGAGAGATGCTGTTGAACACGACGAGAACAGCAAGGACGAACGGGAGAGGTCGTCAGAGCACGGTTATCAGAGGTTAACCCACGATCCCCTCACCACTCACGGATACGTAAGAAAATTTACGTATCGTTCGTAGGTATTGTCTAGTGCGGTTGTGGTATGCTACCGTACTACATAAAATTTCCTTTATTGTAGTACACTCTTGAAAATGGGCGATACGGTGTTTGTAACCGCTGAAATCGTGGAATACAGCCTGTTCGAGCCGCAACGCGACAGTGACCCCCACCCACCCTCGTTCTGTTACAACTCGAAAAAGGGGTGGGGGTGTCCGACCTCGATCGACATCTCTTCCGACAACCTTCCCACTCTGGTTCGAGTTTTCTGCCCTGCTGAGGTTTATAAGCGATTACGCGGCTAGACCGCTCGCTGATGACCACCCCCACTCCAACCGACCCGTTCGACACCGATTCGCCATCCACCACTCCCCTGTACTCCCCCGTCACCGCCACGAACATCTACCACGCCGTGACCGACCTCGGATACCCTCCCGAGTACGTCATCATCGTCGCTCGTGCTCTTGACGAATTTCAACTCACTATCTCCGCCGCCAACGACGGCCACTTCCTCCTCGACCAGCTCGCACCGCAGGCCGACCGCTTCGAGGTCCTCGACGTCGACCGCATCTCCGGCCGAACCCGCCTCGAGGACCTCCTGCTCTTCAGCGGGCCCTACGCAAAGACGATCCTCACCGACGCATCGGCATCGCGATGCCCGAGCTCGAGGGCCCCGCCACGGGACACCCTTACCCAATGTCGCCCTCATCGTTTGGCGTTGACGACGATCACTCGCAGCGAGCCCACGAGAACGTCACCGATGACGACCCCGACGGAGCCGGGGATAGGAACGAGAACAGACGCCCAAGATATGGGTTCGCCGATACCGACATCGACATCGACGAAGCCCTCGATATGGGTTCGCCGATACCGACATCGACATCGACGAAGCCCTCGATATCGACTTCGCGATCTCCTCGCTCGACGAAGACCGACTCCTTCCCGGGATACACTCGCAAGTAATGCGCGCCGAGGTTCAACAGATTGCAGAACTCTCGTTCGCCTACTACCGAACAGAACCGGGGCTGATGAACGAACTCGACCCCGTCGTCGGCTGTACCTTCGCCGTCCGGTCAGCACCCCACGACGACATCGTGATGGCCGAACCCGGCCCACGAACTGTGCCACTCCCTGGCGGCACACGCGTCGCCTGACATAGCGAGAACCAGGTCACGACTCAGTCGAGAATCCTGAATTGGATTCTGTGGTGTCTTCCCACGCGAATCTCGAGGCGAGATTATACACGAGTCCGGCACCGCCGGCGACTATCGCGATGACGCCTAGGACGAAAGCGCATGTTCGGTGCACACGTCCCGGTGGGGGGATTCGGTCCCGCGTCGCCGAGGAGACAGACCGTGCACTGATACGAATACCAGACGAGCACCGCGCCCACGAGCAGGACCACGACGCTTAGTGCCAGGACGCCCAGCTTCCTATCGGACATCGCGGTCACCGTCTCGGTCATCGCAGCACCCACCGGATGCCTCGCAGGAAGGCTCGACCGGCCGCTCGAAGGACGCGCAGCCCGTTGAACCCACCCACACCGTAGCCACTCCCCGTCGGGTGACCGTGAATCCCATCGTGGCAGTACTGGCAGACCGTCACCAAGTTCCCGAGATGATGCCAGCCACCGTCACGAAGAGACTGCCGGTGGTGAGCGTGCAATACGACCCCACCATCACCGGCGTGGGGACCACTTCGTCGCCCACACTGCTGGCAGGTATAATTATCGCGCTCATAGACCGCCTTCCGACGAGCATCCCAGTCCGGCGGGTACTTCCCGTCGTGAGCTCCCGGGTCATCAAACCGACCGTTGATTCCGGAACGCCGTCCGAACATGACTAGCCGGATTCGCTGTCGACGCCGGATGGGTCACCGAGTTGCTTCCCCAGCTCCTCCGCTGACAGCGACTCGCTCTCGAGATCCGCAGCGTCGTCGACGTCGTCGCCGGAGGATTCGGCCGAGTCCTCAGACTCGACTTCAAGCAGACGCTTCTTGAACGCCTCTTCGTCGAGACTCGTCCCGCTCACCGCGTCGTGACCGCTCACATTGAGGAGGTCCTGGAGGGCGAACGCCGCGACGTGCGCGAACGACGCCCCATCGTGGCCGTACTGTTCGCGGGCAAGTGCTGCTACTTTCGGAGACGTCTCCTGCGCAGAGTGAACGCGCTCGAGAGTCCGCGCCGCTGTTTCGTACACCCATGCGTTCCGCGTCTCTAGGTGGATCACGCCGACGTCTTCGGGAACAACCGAGACGTTCACCGACCCGTCGTCAGTCTTGTAGGTCCGTGGCTTGCCGACGATCGTGACGAACTCCGGCGCCTGGACCTTCTTGAGTTGCTTGAGCGCGTCTGTCTGATACTCGCCAGCGTACACCCAGAACGTCCCGGTCGGGTCGACGACGCGAGCGCGGAGGTACTCTGCGCTCTCTCCGACGTCTTCGATATCCGTGACCGTGCCCGCGATACAGATGCGGTTGGCCCGCTCGCCCGTCGGGAGCGCAACGTAGACCGGGGCGCGCTCATCTTGTGAGGTTTTGAACGTGTAGGTCGCCGTATTCAGCTCTGCGGCGAAGACGCGCTTGGCGACTTCGCGAGTCGGTACGTCGGTCTGCTGGGGGGTGGTGTCTGCTGCTGCCATTGGTCTTAGTTCCCTCCCGCCGCGACCGGCGCGTCATAGGTCTGCGGGAGATCCTCGATGTTCTCGGCCGTCAGGCCCGGCCCATCATAGCCGTACTCAGAAAGCAAGCCATCAACCGCATCGTGGTAGCCCTGAGCGAACGCCCGGTTCGATGAATCCGTCGCCTCGTCGACGAGGAGATACCGACCGAGAAGCGGCCCTTCGACCGTGAATCGGCGGCCGATGAGCATCTCGGTCAGTCGCCGCTCAACCACAGTGAGGTCGAGCGAGTCCGACGCCATCTCCATCGCCGTCTCCAGGTCGATGCCCGTCACGACTTCCGTCATTCCAGCGGTGAACAGACACTCCTGAACGGACTCCCCATCGTCGAGGACGCCCTTGATTCGGAGGTCGAACTCACCCTCGTTCGGGCCGTGCTCGCTACACTCGCCCTGCTGAATCACCCGCGTACACTCTGGATCTGTGCATCGCTTGATGAGGCCCGACTGACTCTGTATCGCAACGAACACACCCTCATAGGCGGTCGTCATCGTCCCGACCGTGCCGATGGCCTCCGGACTGTCCCTCGCGTGCTCGATGATTTCGCTCCGCGAATTAATCTTCAGCGAGTAATTGCCGTCATACTCGTCGACGACGACGTCCTTGAACGTGTACGTCGTGTCCTCCTCGAGGACCGGGGGGTTCGACTTCGTCCACGCGACGAACTTCATCCGGCCACTCTCGTCACCGACGAGACCAACCTGGTGGATCGAGTCCTCACGGGGGTCCCAGAGTTCGACGATTTTCGCTCGCACCGTCACCCATGCGCCGTCAGTGGTGCATTCAGCGAGCGGAAGTGGTTCCTCGGTCGTTCCCTGGTCGCCGCCTCGGAGTGAGGCCCAGAACGCTTCCGTATCCACACCCGCCTCTTTGAGGACGTGGTTACGGACGCTGTCGAAGGCCGCGTTTCTCGGCACTCGATACGTGTTCACGTAGGAGTCGAACAGCGTCTCGAGAGCGTCGACGTCGTAGTCATCTGCCTGGTCGTCCGAGAGGTGGGGAGCCACCTGCTCGTGGAGTAGTTGGGCATCTTCACGGAGGGTGTTCATGTCCACTCAACTATACGCTCTATCTGCCTATAAACCGAGTCAGCGAAATCGGCCGTAGTCGGTCGCTTTTTGTCGCTATTCCCCGCAATCCCGCATATCTCCACCGAGCGTCACGAGCCACGAATGCGGACACACCCCTCTATCGAAGTGAAGTCGACGACGAGATCGAAGCATCGGGATACGTGGCCTCGTTGCCAGCCACGCCGGAGTACCGTACTGCCACCGACCGTTGCACAGCGGTTGGTGGGGGAGTATGCGAACTGAGGCCCCCCGACGTCGCGAGCAGAGCCGCCGGGCGGGGAACGGCGAGCCAGCGATTCCTACGCAACAGAGTGAAGTAAGTAGCAGGTTCAATTGTTGCGTAGGACTAACCCCCTGGCCACCCTCGCGCTGCTACGCCACAGAAATCCCGCCACCGCCATTCCGAGTCCCCGGCCTCGTGAGAGAGCGTCTTCCCTACTGGTAGCCGCGAGCAGGGCCGTCGGGTCCGGAATCCCCCTCATCATCCGCTCGCACGCCCGCTTTCGCTTCCGGTGAGTCGGTAGTCTCAGTATCCGACCCGTCGTCGGCGTCTGGGAGTTCGCCCGTCTCGTGCGCCGCTGCTAACTCCGCCGACAGCTCCTCGAGAGCGTCCTCCGAAGGGAAGTCCTCGCGAGTGACCGCGCTCGCGTCCCGGTGTGCCGCACTCCGGCGAGCCTGCCCGACGAGATTCGCGAGATCAGCGCCAGTCAACCCACCCGTGTGACGGGCCAGCACCGCGAACTCATCGCCCGACACTCTCGAGGGTATGTCCTTGAGATGGGTCTTGAGAATCGCGTGGCGGGCCTCTTCGTCGGGGAGACCAACCTCGAAGTGTGCCGTCAGGCGACCCGGTCGGAGAATCGCCCGGTCGATATCACCCGGTCGGTTCGTGGCCGAGACCACAATCGCCTCTCGGTCATCCCGCGTGAGTTGCGCAAGGAACTCACTCGTGACCTTCCGGTCTTCGGCGTGGGCACTCTTGGCGGTGTGTTCGCGAGCGCCGAAGAGATGTTCCGCTTCGTCGAGGAAGATGATACACTGCCCGATCTCGTCGGCCTCGCTGAACAGCGTCTTGACCTGGTCGCTGCTTTCGTTGACCCACATACTCGTCACGTCCGCCGGCGACAGTTCCACGAACGGGATGTTTAGTTCTCCGGCGAGCGCTCTCGCGAACATCGTCTTCCCTGTCCCCGGAGGCCCATACAGGAGGATGCCGCGCTCCGGTTCGATACCGAATCGTGAGTAGCGATCATCTCCTCGCTGTGCCGCTCGGAGTGGCTCGAGCACGTCTTCGTGGAGGGCGTCCTTCAGGTCGTAGTAGCCGCCGATATTGTCGAACGACGTCTCTGAATATCGCCAGTCATAGCGGTACTCCTCCAGCGGAATTCGTTCTGTGGGAGACGAATCCCCGAGCTGGAATTGTTCTCGAAGGTCTTGTGGGACTTCGTCAATCGAGACGCGGTTCGGCGGATTCGGCGTGTGGGACGAGGGAGAGGTGTTCGAGGACGGACTGCCAGTGCTGTTCGGGTCCGGCGTCTCAGAGGTCGGTCCCCCTGCGAAGCCGATTGGGTCATACTCTGGCTCGTCGTCCTCAGCAATCTCCTGTTGGAGGATCCCTACAACGTACACGCCGATGAAGAGGCCAACCGGGATAGCGACCAGGAACGGTGCGGACAGGAGGTTCGAGAGCTCTCTCCCCCGTTGGTCCCCGGGAGGAGCATATTCAGGAATGCGAGTCCGATCA
This sequence comes from Haloferax sp. ATB1, assembly GCF_000730175.1. Taxonomy (NCBI): domain Archaea; kingdom Methanobacteriati; phylum Methanobacteriota; class Halobacteria; order Halobacteriales; family Haloferacaceae; genus Haloferax; species Haloferax sp. ATB1. The sequence continues at coordinate 26,419 of NZ_JPES01000075.1, forward strand.
CCATCAGGATGAATACCACACCGCCAGCTCCAATCGGCGGGATGAGCGGCTTCCCGAGGAAGAAGAGGACGCCCACGATAGGAACCGTGAGAAGTCCGTACATCGCGATTCCCGCTGCTCCGTGCCACGCTGGAGTGAACAAAGCCGGATACGCGAGCAATCCCCAGCCCGAGACGAGAAGTGCGACGATGGCCGCTTCGAGTGCGCGCTCGCGACGACCGCCGTCGGGGGTCGGTAAGCGGGGGCGGACGTAGACGTATGCAAGGTCGAGGATGATGATTGCCACAGTTCCAGTGGCGAGGTCCCCGTAATATGGTGGTGACATGGTTTGTTGTTGGTGATGTCGATGGGTGAGTGGCCATGCGTCGCCCGAAGGCGGGGTCGGAGGTGATGCGATTTTGTATGGTGTAAATCGACGAGAGGGCCGACTGCGATTACGCGAGATGAATCCACGGTCCGTCTGTGGCCCTCGCAGCATCGCGGGACGGTCCCTCTGAATCACACACCTCTTAGCCCCATACCCGTATTTAAATCTCCGCGAGAGCGAAGACAGAGCGGCTCAGAGACCTCTCGACTCTGTGCTGAGTCTAGACCTCCGGCCCGTTTCCATCGTCGGGCTTGGGTGGCTTGCTCTGGCCGCCCACTGCTTTCCCGAACTCCGAGCCATTCGAGCCGATCATCGGCCCACCAGCCCGGCGGCCCGCGGAATACGCGAGATAGGAGTTGCCACCAACCCCGCCGATCATCGCGGCCGCGCCAGTCTTCGCCGTGAACGTCCCTGCTTTCTTCCCGGTTCTCACGCCCTTCTTGCCGGTCTCCACACGGCGGTTCCGTACAGCGTTTGTTGCGATGTCGCTCTCGGCGGTCGTGATGCGCTCGCTGGCATCCTGCTGGTCGGACTTGGCCGCCCGGAACTTCTGCGAGAGGTTGACCGACCGACTCGTCCATCCGTCCCCATATACGACATCTTCCGGTCGAGGGTATCGGGGTCGGTCTTGAACTCCGGCTTCTGGTTCTCCATCGGCTCGGCGTCGAGGAAGCCCTGTTTCTTGGCCTCGGCCATGTCTATCTCCTCGTTCGCCATCGCGTTCTGGATGAACTTCGCCTGCGACGACGCGGTATTGTGGTCGGTTTGCGCCTCAGACAACAAGGCCTGTGCCGAGTCCAACTTTCCCGACGTCCCGTAGTGGCCGATACGCTTGGTCGCCTGCTGGTGTGCGCTCTGCTTGACACTGCTGACAGCGCCTTTCGCCCGCGCTGTCATGCGGCTCGAGAGGCCGGACCCGCCGGCCCCGACGTTCGCACTCCCGGCACTCCCCGCGCTCGCTCCCGAGCCCGAGGCCGCGGCACTCGAACC
>NZ_JPES01000076.1:0-21951 GCF_000730175.1 Haloferax sp. ATB1
TGCTTCGCTCGCCCCGTGCGCGCGGCCCGCGAGAAGGCCTTGTCGATGAGTTCGTCCGACCGGGGCGTGGTCGGGAGAGACTCGAAAATCATTGCAGTCCGCTACATGGCCGAGCCGTAAAAGCGCGTCCGTTTGGGGCTCGGCGCTTCGAGCGGTGGATTCTCCGTGCAGGTCTCACGCACGGTTCGACTGGAAGCGAGGGGGTCGCGGCCGGACCGGCTCGCGGGCGCGGACGTGAGCGAGCGGCCGAGCACCTACCGACCGCCACGAAGTTCTTGCCCGCCCGCGGCCTACTTCGACCCATGACTGACTGGAAAGCGGTCGCTGTCGGGTTCGTCGTCATCGTCGTCGTCGGCACCGGCGGACTCGCGCTCCCGCTCATCGGCCAAATTGGGGCGGGTCTCCTCGGTGGCTTCGCGGCGGGCTACCTCGCGGGCGGCACGCTCGGCAACGGCGCGTGGAACGGTCTCGTCGCGGGCTCTATCTCAGGTATCGTCGTGACGCTCTTCGCGGCGCTCCTCGGGAGTCTGCTCGGACTCGCCGGCGGGCCGCTGGGCGGCCTCCTCGGCGGCGTCGGTGTCTTCGTCGCGGGCGTCGTGTTGACGCTCGTCTTCGCTATCGACAGCGCCATCGCCGGGGCGGTCGGCGCGTGGGTGAAAGGATAGTCGGGTACGCGCCGAACCCGGCGGCCACCGGGGTCGTCGGGGAGCGTTGAAACGGGTTTAGACAGGTGATAAGCCGGGTTTGGACGCGTGAACGGTCACCGGCTTCTAAAGGGGTTGACCCAATACAGTGACCCCATATGGGTGAAAAGAAGACGTACACCCGGCGAAGAGCCCTCCAATCGATTGGCGCCGTCGCCGTCGCCGGTCTCGCTGGCTGTAGCTCCTCCGGCTCCGAAGGCGAAGGCCCGACGACACAGTCGACCGATACGGAGACTCAGACCACGACTGAGGCGACGACCGACGCGCAGACGACGACGAACGAGACGACCGAACAGACACAGGAAAGCACCGAAACCGGACCCGAAGCCGCCGATTTCGTCGAGAATCCCGAGGAGATACATCCGACGCTGGTCAAGGAGACGTCGGTCCCCTCGGACGAGGTGCTTCTCGGCTTTCGACTCGAAGACTCGTCGCTCCCGTTCACGACCGAGGTGTACCGCGCGGCCGACGACGCCGAGGTCCAAGCGACGGAGACCTACGACACGCAGGACCTCTCGGAAGTCGACCTGCTTCCCGACTCCCCGCGGGCGCTCGACACCGTCGATACCGACCGCGAAGACATCCACTACGGGACGACGACCATCGGAGAGCCGCTGAAAGTGACGCTGGTCGCGCGCAACGAGACCGACACCATCGACTGGAGCGCGTGGTCCAGAACCGGCTACCCGTACGACGGCCACAACGAGGACGACCCCGCGCTCGAAGTCGACTGTTACTGCGGCGGGATGAACTACACCGCGCCGAGCGGCGGGACGTGGGCGCGGGTGATTCAGGTGACGCCGACCGAGCGCGTCGAGACGGGAACGACAATCGCGCTCAACTGGACGTCGAGCCGACTCTGAAGGGCGACCGAATCGGTTCACCGCCGCTGACTGGGGCTACTCGCGTTCGAGGTACTCCCGTTGAATCTCGACGACTTCGGTCGAGTCCGCGCACTCCGAGTACCGGCGCAGCGGTTCCTCGTTGAGTTCGAGGAACGTGTGGCCCCAGTTGAACTTCGAGAGCACGTCTTCGGCCCGCGTTTTCTCGCCGAAGATGCAGAGCGCGGCGGCTATCGCCTCGACGGTCGTCAACTGCATCGGGCGACCGAAGTTCACGGGATTGGCGGCGACGAGATACGGCAGCGCGCGGTGCTCGCCGGGCAGCGAGAACATGGCCTCGCCGGCCGACTCCCACGAGCAGTCGAGCGCGACGAGCGCGCTCGTGTCCGCGTCGGCTGGCGACAGCGCCCTGTCGGCGTGGGGGTTGAGCACGACGCCGTAGGGGGTCTCGCGGTCGGAGCCGTGGAGGACGGCCATGTCGAAGCGTTCGAGCTTCTTCGCCGTGCACTTCTTCGGGTCGTCGTCGCCCTCGTATCGAACGTGCAGGTCCACAGCCGGGGTACGCGACTGGCCGAGAAAAGCGTCCCGAACGCGGCGTCGGCGCGCGCGACGCGTCACGACGCGGCGGGTCGGCGTCGGATTCTTCCCGTCGGCCGACGAAGAAAGCGCGTGCATCCCGACGCGACGTATCTGGCCCGGCAGTACTACACGGCGCTCGACCACCACGGATACGAGATGCTTCGGAACCTCCTCGAACCGGGGTTCGTCCAGCACCGCGGCGACATGACGCTCTCGGGGCGCGAGGAGTTCGTCTCGTTCATGCGGGACGACCGGCCGCAAAAGGACACGCGACACGTCATCGAGCGCTACATCCAGTCGAAGTCCGACGACGAAATCGTCGTCCGCGGCCACCTCGAAGATCGCGACGGCGACGAGCTGTTCGTCTTCCTCGACCGGTTTCGGGCGCGCGACGGGAAGCTCTCGGAGCTGAAGACGTTCGTCAAGTCGTCGACGGCGAACTGACGGGGCGAGTCGCGAGCGGAAAGGGAGAGAACGGGAGAAGAGAGAACCGCCTCGCGGCGTACGTCGGTCGCTCAGTCCTTTTTGCCGGCACCGACCGCGGCCTCGCCGACGGGCTCGTGGCCCTCGATGACCTCGCGGCCGCCCATGTAGGGCTGGAGGGGTTCGGGCACGTCGACCGTGCCGTCCTCGTTCTGGTAGTATTCGAGCAGCGCGACCATGACGCGGCCGACGGCCGTGCCCGAGGCGTTGAGCGTGTGGAGGTACTCCGCCGACTCGTGGCGCTCGGGGCGGTACCGGAGGCCGGCGCGGCGCGCCTGGAAGTCCTCGAAGTTCGAGGCCGACGAGACTTCGAGCCAGCGGCCGCCGAGGCCGTCGGGCCCGTCCTCAGACTCCGTGCCGGGGGCCCACACTTCGAGGTCGTAGGTCTTCGCCGACGCGAAGGTGAGGTCACCCGTACAGAGCGAGAGGACGCGGTACGGCAGGCCGAGGCGGTCGAGCACTTCGGCGGCCTCGTCGACGAGGGCTTCGAGCCGGTCGTACGACTCCTCGGGCTCGACGAAGTTGACGAGTTCGACCTTGTTGAACTGGTGGACGCGGACGATGCCGCGGGTCTCGGTGCCGTGTTCGCCCGCCTCGCGCCGGAAGTTCGGCGTGTACGCCTGGTGCTTCAGCGGGAGGTCGTCCTTCAGCAGAATCTCGTCGCGGTACATGTTCGTGACCGGGACCTCCGCGGTCGGACAGAGCCACAGGTCGTCGTCCTCGTAGTTCTCGGTCTCCGCGCCGCCGATTCGGTAGGCGTCCTCCGCGAACTTCGGGAGCTGACCGGTGCCCTCCATCGAGGTGGTCTTGACCGGAATCGGCGGGAACAGGTCGACGTACTCCTGTTCGCGGTGGACGTCGAGCATGAACTGGACGAGCGCGTGTTCGAGCATCGCGCCCTCGCCTTTCAGGAAGTAGAAGCCCGAGCCGGTGGTCTTTGCCGCGCGACCCTCGTCGATGATGTCGAGTTCCTCGCCGAGGTCGTAGTGCGGCGTCACCTCGTCGGGAAGCTCGCGGCGGTCGTCGAAGCCGACGCGGCGGACCTCCTCGTTGTCGGCCTCGTCGGCCCCGACGGGGACCGACTCGTGGGGGAGGTTCGGCAGCTCCATGAGCGCCTCGTCGAGCTCCGCTTCGAGCTCGTCGGCGCGGGTTTCCAGCTCCTGTAGCTCCGTCTTGAGCTCGCCCGAGCGGTCGATGGCCTCCTGTGCTTCCTCGTCTTTACCCTCCTGTTTCAGCTGGCCGATTTTCTGGCTGACCTCGTTGCGCTCGTGGCGGAGGTCGTCGCCCTCGGCCTTCAGCGAGCGCCACTCGTCGTACACGTCGAGGACGCGGTCGATGTCCACGCCCTCCATGTTGCGGGCGGCGAGCGCGTCGCGAACTCGCTCCGGTTCGTCGCGGAGCAGTTGCCTGTCAATCATTGGGCTGTGGTTTCCGGGCGGGCGGGAAAATCGTATCGCATCGCCGAGGAACGAGAGCGGAGACCGCACGGAGAGACGCCGGCGAGCGTCGGGGACCGACGCGCCGACTACCAGAGGAACGCCGGCCAGACGAACTGGAAGAGGAACCAGATGAGGATAGTCAGCACGCCGGTCATCACGACGTTGAGGACGGTCCCCGCCCGCATCATGTGCGACTGCTTGATGTGGCCGCTCCCGAAGACGATTGCGTTCGGGGGCGTCGCCACCGGAAGCGCGAACGCGAACGAGGCGGCGATGGCCCCGCTGACCGCGAGGAACACCGCCGCGGAGACCTCGGTGAGGCCGAGCGTCGCCGCGAAGATGCTCCCGATACCGATGAGCACGGGGACGATAATCGTCGCCGTCGCGGTGTTCGAAGTCATCTCCGTGAGGAAGATGACGAGAAGCACGATAGCGCCGACGACGAGGATGATGGGCGCGCCGGTCAGGGAGCCGAAGACGGCCTCGGCGAGCCACCGCGTCGCGCCCGTGGAGGCGAACGCGTCGGCCAGCGAGATGCCGCCGCCGAAGAGGAGAATCGTCCCCCAGTCGATGTCGACCAGTTCGTCCCACTCCATCGTGTCCGCGAGGACGAGCGTCGGGATGGAGACCATCCCGACCATCACGTAGTACAGGAGGCCTTGATGCCCCTCGACGCCGAGGAGCGTCGCCCCCTCGGCGGTCCCGAACAGCGTGTTGAACACCGGGTCCGAGAGGAACAACTCGAACACGGGATCGAGGCCGCCGACGACCCACAGCCCCGCCGTGGCGGCGAAGATGTACGCGACCCGGCGGCCGCGGGTCGAGAGCGCGCCTTGGTCGGCGAGGTACACGCGCGCCTGTTCGCGGGCACCCTCAACATCGTCGACCTCGGGCGGGTAGAAGCGGAACGTGAGGAGGTACCAGACGATGGGGAGGGTGATGGCGACGATTGGAAGGCCGACGAGGAGCCACTCGACGAAGCCGATTTCGTAGCCGAGCAGCGCGTTGAGCTGGGTGGCGACGACCGCGTTCGGCGGCGTGCCGATGAGGGTGCCGACCCCGCCGACGCTCGCGGCGTAGGCGGTGCCGAGGAGCGTCGCTATCTGCATGTTCGAGAAGGAGCCCTCGGCGGCGTCGGCCTCGTAGACCTCCTCGCGGCCGAGCACCTGCGCGAGGACGCCGAGCGCGATGGGCGTCATCATCGCCGTCGTCGCGGTGTTCGAGACCCACATCGACAGGAACGCCGTGGCGAGCATGATAGCGAGGATGAGCCGCCGCGGCGACGACCCCATGACGGCCATGAGCCACAGCGCGATGCGGCGGTCGATGTTGTACTTCTGGAGCGCGTTCGCCAGCATGAAGCCGGCGATGAACAGGAAGATGAGGTGGTCGGCGAAGCCCGCCAGCGCCGGGTCGATATCGCCGTAGACGCCGTAGGCCGTGAGCAACACCGGTATCGACAGCGCCGTCACCGCGAGGGGGAGCGCGCCGGACACCCAGAGGATGCCGGCGAACACCATCGTCGCTAATGCGTACTGCCCCCGCGTCGAAAGCCCCTCCAGCGACGGCCCGAAGGCCAGCGCGAGGGACGCGACGAGGGCGAGCGTGAAGACGGCGAATCGTCCGCGAGCAGTCTTTGTAACACCGCGTATCATTGATACACGGTATCTCTAACGATAGTCTTACTTAATTATTTTCAATACGGTAGCGAATGGCGGTATATCGGTGTCGACAGCCGCGTTCCCGTCGGAATCGGCAGACGGAAGCGAGGGTCCGCGTCGCGTCCCGACGCGAGTTAAAAGTGTTCGACGAGCGTGCGGACCTGCTCGTCGTCGAGTTCCGCGGTGTAGAGCGCGAGCAGGGCGCGGCGGCGCGACCGCGAGAGGCCGCGGCTCCCGGATTCCAGCATGGAGACGTGCGCCTGCATGAGGTCGTCGACGGCGCGTTCGACGGCCCGCTGGTTGTAGCCGGCGGCGACTCTGAGCAGTCGCCACGCCATCGGAGAGATATCCGTGATATCGACATCCGGAAGCGGTTCGCCGCCCTGTTCGGACATGGAGACGGCTTTGCAGTCGCCCGTAATCAACGTGGGGGGTCGGGGCGACCGAACGCTTTTCTCCCCCGGAGACGGGCCGTCAACTATGGCTATTGGCGACGTCGAACCCGTCCCGGACAGCACGGACATCTACTACGTCGACAGCGGCATGTACGAGGTGGAGAAGTACGGCTCGGTCTACCTCATCGACGCCGAGAAACCGGCGCTCATCGACACCGGCATCGCCGCCGACAGGGAGGCGGTGTTCGGGATGCTCGACGAGGTCGGCGTCGACGACCTCGCGTACATCCTGCCGACGCACGTCCACCTCGACCACGCGGGCGGCGCGGGTTACCTCGCCGAGCGCTACCCCGACGCGACCGTCATGACCCACGAACTCGGCGCGCCGCACCTCGTGGACCCCTCGCGACTCGTCGAGGGCACGAAGGCGGCCGTCGAAGACCAGTGGCGGTTCTACGACGAACCGCTCCCAATCGACGAAGAGCGCGTCGAGGGACTCACCGACGGCGACGAAATCGACCTCGGCGACCGGACGCTCACGGTCCACCACGCGCCCGGCCACGCGCCGCATCAGGTGATGTTCCACGACGACGGCGACGACGTGCTGTTCGTCGGCGACGCGCTCGGCATCTGGGAGCCGCGGTCGCGGACGCTCCGGCAGACCTCGCCGCCCTCGCAGTTCCACCTCCAGAAGGCGCTCGACGACGTGCGAACCATCGAGGACATCGACCCCGAGACGGTCTGTTTCGGCCACTTCGGCCCGAGACCCTACGACGCCGACCTCGCGGAGGCGTACAAGCGCGTCCTCGTGGAGTGGGTCGAGGCCATCCGACAGAAGCGCGCGGAACTCGGCGACGACGAGGCCGTCATCGACCACTTCGTCGAGCACACCCAGATGGACGAGGTGTGGGGCGCGCGGAAGGCCCGCGACGAAGAGCGCCTGAACACCCGCGGCGTGCTCGGCTACCTCGACTACGTCGGCGACGACGAGTGACGCGACCGGGGTCGCAATCAACGTTTCCCCGCGGTACCGCGGGCTTTCAACAGACCGCACGTACATAGTTTTTAGATGTTGAATTATTACTAACAGAACATGGACTGGCGGGACGCGGAGGCGGCGTTCGACGACCCGGTCATCGAGCGGTCGACCCTCCCACGGATGTTCGAGGCGAGCGCGTCGCGGAACGCCTCGCGAGTCGCACAGCGATACAAAGGCGGCGTCTACCCGCGGTCGCTGGTCGCCGAGGGCGTCGTCCCGGCGGCCCCCGACGGCGACTACGCCGACCTGACCTACGAGGAGATGCGGGGCATCGTCCGTCGCCTCGCGGCCGGGTTCCGCGATCTCGGCATCGAGACCGGCGACCGCGTCGGCATCCTCTCGCACACGCGCATGGAGTGGGCGCAGACCGACTTCGCCGTCCTCGGCGCGGGCGGCGTCGTCACCACGGTCTACACCTCGTCGTCGGAGCGACAGACGCGGTACCTGCTTTCCGACCCCGGTGCGAACGCCGTCGTCGTCGAGAACCAAGAGCTACTGGAGCGCGTGCTCGCCGTCGAAGACGAGTTGGACCTGCGGTTCATCGTCGTCGTGGACGAGTACGACGGCCACGACGACCGCGAGGACGTGCTGACGCTCGGCGAGCTCTACCGCCGCGGCGAGGAGGTGTACGACGAGGCGGCCTCCGAGTCGTGGCTGGACGAACGCGACCCCGACGACCTCGCCAGCCTCATCTACACCTCGGGGACGACGGGCCGGCCGAAGGGTGTCCAACTCACCCACTGGAACTTCCGGTCGAACGTCAACGAGAGCTACCGGCGCTTCGGCCCGCGCCCGGACAAAGGCGACACGCCGGTCATCGACCCCGACTCGGTGACGCTGTCGTTCCTGCCGCTGGCGCACGTCTTCGAGCGCATGGCCGGCCACTTCATGATGTTCGCGGCGGGCGCGACCGTCGCCTACGCCGAGAGCCCCCGCACACGCTTCGCGAGGACTTCCAACTCGTCCAGCCGACGACCGGGACGAGCGTCCCGCGGGTGTACGAGAAGCTCTACGACGCGATTCGGGCGCAAGCCAGCGAGTCGCCCGCGAAAAAGCGCATCTTCGAGTGGGCGGTCGACGTCGGGCGGGCGTACCACACGACCGACGCGCCGGGCTACCTGCTCACCGCGAAACACCGCCTCGCCGACCGGCTCGTGTTCGCGCAGGTCCGCGAGGCGCTCGGCGACGACCTCGATTTCTTCATCAGCGGCGGCGGGAGCCTCTCGGCCGAGCTGTGCGCGCTCTACCACGCGATGGGCCTCCCGATTTACGAGGGCTACGGACTCACCGAGACCTCGCCGGTCATCTCGGTCAACCCCCCCCGAAGAGCCGAAAATCGGCACCATCGGCTACCCGCTTCGGACCGTCGAGACGAAACTCGACACGACCGTCGTCGGCGACCGACTCGGCGACGCGGGCGGCGAGGTCGGCGAACTGCTCGTCCGCGGCCCGAGCGTCACCGAGGGCTACTGGAACGACCCCGAGGAGACCGAGGCGGCGTTCGTCGAGGACGACGAGGGCGAACGCTGGTTCCGCACCGGCGACGTGGTCGAACGCCGGCCCGACGGCTACATCGCGTTCCGCGAGCGCGCCAAGCAGATTCTCGTCCTCTCGACGGGGAAGAACGTCGCCCCCGGCCCCATCGAGGACGCCTTCGCCTCCTCGCCGGTGGTCGAGCAGTGCATGGTCCTCGGCGACGGCCGCAAGTTCGTCTCGGCGCTCATCGTCCCGAGTTTCGACGGCCTGCGGGAGTGGGCCGCCGAGGAGGGAATCGACCTCCCGGACGATCCGGCGGCCGTCTGCCGCGACGACCGGGTGTACGAGCGCATCGAGGCCGAGGTGGACGCGGCCAACGAGAACTTCGAGTCCTACGAGCGAATCAAGCAGTTCCGGGTCGTCCCCGAGGAGTTCTCGGAGGGCAACGACCTGATGACGCCGACGATGAAGAAAAAGCGCCGGAACATCCTCGACCGCTACGCCGACGAGGTGTCGCTCATCTACGACGAGGACCGCCGGCCCGGAAAGCGGCGGAGCCGCGGGCGGGACGCGAGTCAGTGAAATCTGACAGACCAAACTTTTACGAGGATTTTCCACCCATTCGTATTCTCAACTCCGCGGAAATACCGCCCGAGATGTATGGTTTTATCTTCCGTCGCCACATGAACCGAATCCATGGAGGCGATATAGGTGGCCGCAGCAGGAGGGGCGAACCTCATCCCGCTCGTCGCCGCGATAATCGGCATCGGCGTGGTCTCGCAGGTGCTTTCGGACCGGTTTCAGGTCCCCAGCGTCGTGTTCCTCATCGCGTCGGGCATCCTGCTCGGCCCGGAAGTCCTCGGCGTCATCTCTCCCGACTCGTTCGGGAACGCACTACAGGCCATCGTCGGTCTCTCGGTCGCTATCATCGTGTTCGAGGGCGCGTTCCACCTTCGAATCGACAAGCTACGGGAAGCGCCGGCCGCGACGTTCCGACTCGTCACCGTCGGGGCGATAATCTCGTTCATCGCGACCGGCGTCGTCGTCCACTACGCGCTCGGCGCGCCGTGGCCGGTGTCGTTCCTCGTGGGCGCGCTCCTCGTCGCGACCGGGCCGACGGTCATCGCGCCGATTCTCGAAGTCGTCCCGGTCCGCGACCGGGTCGGCGCGGCGCTCGACACGGAGGGTATCGTCAACGACGTGACGGCGGCCATCGTCGCCGTCGTCATCTTCGAGGCCATCCTCGAAGGCGTCAGCAGTCCCAACGCTCTCGTGACGCTGTTCGCCGAGCGCCTCGGCGTCGGCGTCGTCGTCGGCGCAGTCGTCGCCGGGTCGCTGTACTACGCGCTCCGGTACGTCGACCTCTCGCCGGGCAACGCGCCGCAGAACGCGCGTCTGCTCGTTCTCGCCGGCGCGCTCGTGTCCTACGCGGCCGCCGACTACGTCGCCACGGAGGCCGGCATCGCCGCGGTGGCGACCGCCGGCATCCTCCTCGGCAACGCGGACGTGCCGTACGAAGAGGAGATTTCGGCGTTCAAAGGCGACATCACGCTGCTCGTGCTGTCGTTCGTCTTCATCGCACTCGCGGCGCTGTTGGACTTCCAGAACCTCCTGAACCTCGGCGTCGGCGGCCTCGCCGTCGTCGCCGCCGTCGCGCTCGTGATTCGGCCGCTTTTGGTCTTCATCTCGGCGCGCGGCGACCGCTTCACGAGAGAAGAGAAGCTCTTCATGAGCTTCGTCGGCCCGCGCGGCATCATCCCCGCGTCCGTGGCCTCGCTGTTCGCCATCGCCCTCCAAGAGGAGGCGACACGGCTCGCGGCCGAGGGGCTGACCCAACAGGCCGCCGCGCTGAACCAGAGCGCCTCGATTCTCGTCGGCACGGTGTTCCTCGTCATCCTGACGACCGTCGTCTTCGAGGCCGGCCTCGCTCGCCGAATCGCAGAATACCTCGACGTCATCCCAATGCGTGTACTCATCATCGGAGGCGGGAAAGTGGGCCGTGCGCTCGCCGAACGCCTCGCAGACCGCGGAGAGAACGTGGTCCTCATCGAAGAGGACCAAGAAGTAGTCCAGACGGCCCGGAACATGGGCTTTACCGTCCATCACGGCGACGGAGCCGACACGAGCGTCTTACGCTCCGCGGGGGCCGCGAACGCCAAGTTCGTGGTCGCCGCGACCGGCGACGACGACGTGAACCTGCTCGTCGCGCAGTTGGCGAACTCGAAGTTCGAACCCGAGAGCGTCCTCGCGCGGGCGAACAACCCCGACAACGTCGAGGCGTTCGAAGAACTCGGCGTCCGGACCATCTCGTCGACCATCGCCACGGCGCAGGCGCTCGACAACTACATCGAGCGCCCGTCGATGTCGAACTGGATGGGCGAAATCGGTCGCTCCGGCGACGTCCAAGAGGTCGAGGTCACCGCCGAGAGGCTCATCGGTCGGACCATCCGCGAGGTCGGACCCGAACTGCCCGACGGCTGTCTCATCACCCTCGTCTCGCGGAACGGCGACACGACGGTCCCCAACGCGGAGTACACGCTCCAAGAGGGCGACCGCATCACCATCATCGGCGAGCGCGAGGCCGTCCGGGACGCAGAAGAGTTAGTCAACCCCGCGTAGCGGCTCTCGCCGCCCGCTCGATTTCGAGTTTTTTCCGCGTCGTCCCCGACCGGTCAGCGCCGCGCCCAGCGGACGAACACCGCCCAGTAGCCGACGGTGAGCGCGACGAGGACGTACCAGACGGGCGCGCCGAGGTCGGGCCTCGGAACGAACCCCGCGGAGGCGAGCTCCGGCGGCCGCCAGCGCCGCGAACGCCCCCGACAGGACGGTCGTCGTGAGATTCATCACCGCGATATTCCCGACTTGTGGAGTATGAACGTGACGGAAGGCGCACGTATATTTGTGAGCGATAGCCGGGGGTCAGCGGTTCGGGGAACCACCGACACGCAGTCCGCGAATTTCGATCGCTTCCCGGGACGGATCAGGGTGAAAAAACGCGGGTGAACCGACCGACTGAACTCGATTGCCGCGCCGCTGCCACCTTTTACCCTCGCTCCGCTCGGCGAAAGTCTGGACCAAAAAACAGTCGAGCTCCCGCCCTACCTGCTGAACTCGATTGCCGCACCCTGACCGAAGCCGACGCAGAGCGACGCGAGGCCGCGGTCCACGTCGCGCTTCTGCATCTCGTGGATGAGCGTCACGGGGAGGCGCGCACCGGACGCCCCGAGGGGGTGGCCGAGCGCGATTGCGCCGCCGTTGACGTTGAGTTTGTCCGCGTCGATTCCGAGTTCGCGGCGGGAGTACTCACACTGGCTGGCGAACGCCTCGTTGATTTCGACGAGGCCGTAGTCGTCGATGTCGGTGCCGGCGCGGTCGAGGAGGCCGCGGGTGGCCGGGACCGGACCGATACCCATGACCGTCGGGTCGACGCCGGCGACGTTGTTCGTGCCGACCGAGGCGAGCACGTCGAGGCCGTGTTCGTCCGCGAACTCGCGGCTAGTGACGAGGACGGCGGCCGCGCCGTCGGTTATCTGCGAGGAGTTGCCGGCGGTGACGGAGCCATCGCCCGAGAAGGCGGGGTCGAGGCCGCCGAGAATCTCCATCGAGGTGTCGCGGCGGATGCCCTCGTCTTCGGTGACGACGCCGTCGTCCGTCTCGACCGGGACGATTTCGTCGTCGAAGCGGCCCGAGTCGGTCGCCTCGGCGGCGCGCTGGTGGCTCCGGAACGCGAACTCGTCTTGGGCCTCGCGGGAAACCTCGTGCTCGTTTGCGACTTTCTCGGCGGTCATCCCCATCTGGAGTTGGAAGATGTTGTACTGCTCGCTCAGTTCGGGGTGGAGGTGCTGGTAGGAGTCACCGTCCATCGGCACGCGGGACATGCTCTCGACCCCACCGGCGACGATACACTCGCGGTTGCCGGCGGCGATGGCGTCGGACGCGGAGATGATGGCCTGCATCGAGGAGGCGCACCAGCGGTTGATGCTCGTCGCGGGCGTCCCCTCTCCGAGGTCCGACAGGAGGGCGATGACGCGGGCGACGTTGTTGTCCTGTTCGGTGCGCTGTTGGGCGACGCCCCACATCAGGTCCTCCACGTCGTCGGGGTCGACATCGTGTTCGTCGAGGATGTGGTCGATGAGCGTGACCGAGAGGTCCTCGCTTCGAACGTCTTCGAACACGCCGCCCGCCTTGCCGAACGGCGTGCGGTACGCGGCCGCGATGACTGGCTCTGGCATGGCACAGTGTCGGGGTTCGAACACCATAAATAGTTTAGAACTCGCTATTCGTCGTGACGAGTTGTCGTTCGGGTCGAAAAACGCCGAGAAAGCGGTGAAAGTGGAGACGACGGCACCGACTCTCGGAACGTCAGGAACGAGTGGCGGAGTCGCTGTCCGGCCGACCGGGGATTCCGCCGGTACCCGCGTCGGCGACCGTTGGCTCCGCCGGGAAGAGTTCCGGCGCGACGTCCGCCGAGGCGTGCTCGAAAGGCGCGTCGTCGACGTCGGTGTCGGCGTCGTCTGCCGGGTCGTCGGATGCGATGCGGTCGGTCATGCTCAGTCGCTCGTGACCGGCTGTTCGGCCTTCGCTTCCTCTTCGGCGAACGGGTACCACGACTGCTTCGCGTCGTGCATGTACGGCGCTTCGAACTCCGTCTCCTCGGGGACGCAGTACTCGGTGACTGCCTCGGTCCCCTCGGCTTCGACCCACTCGCGGAACGTCTGTCCGGGCTCGCGGCGCTCGGCGAACGCCTCCACGAGCGAGGCGATGGCACCCGGAACCTCGTCGGCCGGGATGCGCTGTTGAATCCACTCGACGAACGACGGGTCCTCGCCGATGCCGCCGCCGACGCCGATGTCCATGGCCTCGACCATCTCGCCGTCCTTCTGGGCGCGCATGCCGAACAGGCCGATGTCGGCCGTGTTCGCCTGCCCGCAGTCGGCGGTACAGCCGGAGTAGTGAATCTTCAGTTGGCTCACGTCGTCGGGCACGTCCACGTTGTCGCGGAGCCACCGGAGCATCCGGGCGGTCCGGGCTTTCGTCTCCGTGAGCGCGAGCGAGCAGAACTCCGTGCCGGTGCAGGCGACGGTGCCGCGCTGGAACGGGTTCGGCACGGGCGTGTGCTTGCCGAGGAGCGGCTCTGCGAGCAGGTCGTCGAGCTTCTCCTCCGGCACGTCCATCAGAAGCGGGTTCTGCCGACGGGTGAGACGGACCTCGCCGGAGCCGTACTCGTCGGCGATGTCGGCCAGTTCGATGGCGTCGGACGCCGTGAGCCGACCGACCGCGACGCTGAGACCGACGTAGTAGTCGCCGTTGGCCTGCTCGTGGACGCCGATGTGGTCGTGTTTGCCGGCGGACTCCGGGCGGCCCGCGTTGTAGGTGTACTCGTCGCGGATGTTCTCGCCCGCAGACCGGAGTTCGAAGTCGACGTACTCCTCCTGGAGCAGGTCGCGAATCTTCTCCGTGCCCCACTCGTCCACGAAGAAGCGACTGCGGGCGCGGGCCCGTACGTCGCGGTTACCGTGTTCGTGGTAGAGTTCGACGAAGCCGCGGACGACCTCGTAGGCGCGCTCTTCGTCGGCGACGAAGATGTCGAGGTCGCGGGCGACGCGCGGCTTGCGGGAGCCGAGGCCGCCGCCGACGCGGACGTTGAAGCCGGTGACCGTCTCGCCGTCGATTTCCTTCTCCGCGGGTTCGAGCCCCACGTCGTTTATCGAGTCCTGCGCGCAGCCCTCGCGGCAGCCGGTGACGCTGATGTTGAACTTCCGCGGCATGTTCGACAGCGCGTCGTTGCCGCGGAGGTCCTCCTGGAAGCGGTCGAGGAGCGGCTGGGACTCGACGAGTTCGTGCTTGTCGCGGCCGGCGACCGGACAGCCGGTGATGTTCCGCATCGTGTCGCCGCCCGCGGACCGCGAGGAGACGCCCGCGGCTTCGAGCTTGTCCCAGACCTCGGGGATGTCTTCGAGTTCGAGCCAGTGGAGCTGAATCGACTGGCGCGTCGTCAGGTCGATCCACGCGTCGCCGAACTCGGGGTTCTCGACGGGGCCGGAGGCGTAGTCCCGCGCGACCTCGCCGATAGCCCGGAGCTGTCCCGGTTCGAGGACGCCGTTGGCGTTCGTCAGCCGCATCATGAAATAGGAGTCCTGGCCCGTCCGCTGCTGGAAGACCCCCCAGAACTTGAAGCGGGTGAACCACTTGTCCCGTTCCTCCTCGGGGATGGCGTCGACGCCCTTCTCGGCGAACTCCTCTATCTTCTCGCGGACCGCGTCGCCGTAGAGCTCCGACTTCCACGCTTCCTTCTTACTCGCCATTTCCGACCACCAGTGGGCAATTATCCACTATTCCTGTGCGTTTGTTTGCGAACTTGGTCATGTTTCGTGATAACACGACTCGACAGAGGTTCATAAGAGTATTCGTTGAGAATCTTTAGAAATTGACCCAATAGGGCGCATTCGTCCATTCTATAACCGAATATTCCGAATATAAGGTTGTACTTTGGGCAGATAGTCGAGTGATTATTGGATAACCTCAATTGAATATAATGGACGATAATGTGGTATGAGGCTCGAACGCGCTCACCGACGAGCGGCGAGCGCGCGCAAGTCGTCGAAGGAGTTCACGTTGTGAAACGCGTGCGTCCCGGCGTGAGCCTCCACTTCGCGGTCGTCGAGGACCGTGACGTCGAGCGCGGACATCACGGCCTGCAGGCGGTCGTCTCCGGCGCGGATGGTATCGGTGCAGGCGACCTCGCCGGCGCGGCAGTGAACGACCGCGGGGAGCGGTTGGGTCGTCTCCGAGACCCGCGGGACGATGCCAGCGCCGCCCTGCAGGCGGCCGAAGAGGTGCGAGATGAACCCGCTCGGAACCAGCGGCATATCGGTCGGGAGGACCGCCGCGTACTCGGCGCTCGTCGCCCGCAGCGCGGTTCGCAGGCCGAAGACGGGGCCCCGGTCGGGGTGTGCGTCCTCCGCGAACCGGACGTCGAAGTCCAAGAGCGCGCCGGCGAGCGAGTCCCGCTGTTCGGCGCGGCAGTTGACGACGAGTTCGTCGACGACGGGGTCGAGCGAGGCGGCGACCCGGTGAATCATGGGCTGGCCGCCGACGGTGGCCGTCGCCTTGTCGATGCCGTCGAATCTGGTCGAGCGGCCGCCGGCGAGGATGATACCCGCGCGGCCGGTGTCGAGGTGTGGGTGCGACGCGTCGGCCATTCTCAGGCGGCGGTGCGTCCGGGTTCGCGGGGCCGTCCGCCGGCGGCGACGAGCGCCATCAGTCGCTCACCTCGGCCGCGAGGAGGTCGGTGGACGCGGTCGTCTCGGGGTGTTCGAGGCGGACGGCGCACTGCTTGAAGTTCGGTTCGTTCGACTGCGGGTCGACCGCGGGGCTGGTGAGTCGGTTGGTCATGGGATGGTGGATAGAGAGCCAGACGAGGCCCGGCGGGACGGCGTCGTCGGGGTCGAGCGTCGCCGGAACCGACGCCCGGCGGGAGACGACGGTGGTTCGGCGGTCGCCCTCGGGGTCGGCGACCGCGTCGCGGTACGCGTCGATTGTGTCGGGGTGCGCGCGTGCGACCGGCTCGTCCGGCGTGTCGCTTCGCGTGCGGACGCCGGTGTTGTACCCGTCGGCCTCGCGGCCGGTCGTGAGCGTCAGCGGGTACGACTCGTCGGCGGGTTCGGGGAGCGACGACCCCGAGAGCGCGCTGAACTGCGCCTTCCCCGACGGCGTCGGGAACGACCACGTCGGGTCGTCGGACCCCTCGTCGGCGTCGTAGTAGCGGTAGCCGCCCTCGCTCGTCGGGTCCGGCGCGGGCCAGCGCACGGCGCGCTCGCCGTCGAGTCGCGTGTACGACAGCCCCGAGCAGTCGGCGTCGGTCCCCTCGGTGAGCGCGGCGAACTCGTCGAACAGGTCGCTCGGCGAGACCGACGGCCTCGGGAGCAGTCCCGGCGCGACGCGGGCGGCCACGTCGGCGATGATGTCGAGGTCCTGCCTGACGCCCGGCGGCGTCTCGGTGGCCGCGCGGACCCGCGAGACCGTCCGCTCCATGTTCATCGTGGTCCCCTCGGACTCGCCCCACGTCGCCGCGGGGAGCACCACGTCGGCGAGTTCGACCGTCTCGGACCGGAAGGCGTCCTGCACGACGAGGAACGAGTCTTCGAGGACCTCGCGGGCGGCCGTGGCGTCCGGGAACCCCGCCAGCGGGTTGGTGGCGACGGTCCAGACGACCGACGGCGACGACTCGAACATGCCGACCGGCCCCGGGCCGCTGTCGTCGGGGAGCCGGGAGACTGGCACGTCCCACGCCTCGGCGACGGTCCGGCGGTGGTCCGGGTGTTCGAACGGTCGATGGCCGGGCCACGTCCCCTTCGAGGAGACGACGCGGGTGCCCATCGAGTTCGCCTGCCCGGTGAGCGAGAAGGGACCGGACCCGGGGCCGAGGTTCCCGGAGGCGAGACAGAGGTTCACGAGCGCGCCGGCGGTCGCGGTGCCGCGGACGCTCTGGTTGACGCCCATGCCCCAGTAGACGAGCGTGGGCGCGTCGAGGAGCGACGCCAGTTTCTCGACCTCGTCGAGGGTGACGCCGGCGTCCGCCGCCGCCTCCTCGACCGGCGGGAGTTCGTCGACGACGCGGTCGAACCCCTCGGTATGTTCCTCGACGAACGCCTCGTCCACGGAGTCGGTTTCGACGAGGCGTCCGAGAATCGCCTGCGCCAGCGCGAGGTCGCCGCCGGGGTCGATGGCGACGTGGTCGTCGGCGACCGCCGCGGTCTTCGTCTCGACGGGGTCGACGACGACGAGGTCGCCGTCGTCGGCCGACTGGCGTATCCACCGGAACATCACCGGGTGGGCGACCGCCGGGTTCGCCCCCCAGACGAGGTGCGTCTCGGCCTCGGGGATGTCGTCGTAGGTCGGCGGCGGCGCGTCGCTCCCGAAGGCGCGGTAGTAGGCCGTGACCGCGCTCGCCATGCAGAGCGTCGTGTTCGCGTCGTAGTTCCGGGTGCCGATACCGCCGCGGGCGAGCTTTCCGAGGGCGTAGGCGGCCTCGTTCGTCTGTTGGCCGCTCCCGAGGACGGCGACCCCGTCGGGGTCGTCGGCCATCGCGTCGTTGATGGCGTCTCCCGCGCGCGTGAGCGCGTCGGACCACGAGGTCTGCCGGAGTTCTCCGTTCTCCCTGACGAGCGGTCGCGTGAGCCACGACCCGTCCGGGTCTGCCGACTCGCGGATGCCGCGACCGCAGGCCAGTCCGTTGTTCACGGGGTGTGAGGGGTCGCCCCGGACCGCGTCGAGACCGTACGCCGTGTCCGAGCCGAGGTGGACGTGACCGCAGCCGACCGCACAGCGCATGCAGGTCGTCGGGACTTGTTTCGCCACGCGATTCACCACCCACCGTCCGCGTCGAATGTACCGCATTCGGGCAAGTATCCCGTGCCGTTCGTGAATATCATTTCACTTTCTTGGCTCACAGTGGCGGAAGATAACCATAAAGACCTAATCGTTTAAGAAGACATATTTTTCCCGATTGTTCTGAAGAAAGAACCAATATACAATCGGATAGAAGGAATATAATCGCGTAATCAATCCGTTTCAGAATATATTTTTGAATTATTTTTCTGGAATTAATATCCGGTGGCGGTTCAGCGTCTCGTTCCTTGCCATCGAGGCAGTTCGGTCGCGCGCGGCTCCCGGCGGCGCTCCGACGCTCTTATGCGTCTCCCCGGGCAATTTCTGGGGGATGAGTGAACGGGCGCTCGAGGTTGTCGAGTTTCTGCTGACGGCCCACCTCTACACTGACGACCGAACGCTTGACGAAAACGACCTTCCCCCGCGGTATCGGCGCGTCTTCTGGGCGGACGCCGAGGACGACGGCGACGAGGACGACTCGTCGATGGGCGGCATCGAGCGACCGCTCGTCGTGACCGAGTCCGTCGCGCGGAAGGCGACCGGCGTCGAACACCCCTGGGACGCGATTTCAGACCTCATGTTCACCCAGCGTGAGGAGTTCTCCGGGCGTCTCTCGCTGACCCAACCCGAGATGGCGCTGGAGTGGTTCGTCAAGCGAGCCGACCACGACCGGCTCGTGACGAACCCGACCGTCGCCAAGTCGGTCGAGGGACGGGACGACGTGGACGTGACCCACGCGGACGCCAGAGAACAGACCCGGCCGATTCACGCCGACCGCGTGTGGATAGACAGCCTGCTCGACGAGTACTTCGACGACGAGGACGACGCGGAGATGCTCGACCTCGTGCAGGTCCGCGCGCCCGAGGAAATCGAGATGACCCTCGACGACCTCGTGCTCACGACGGACCAAGAGGGCGAGATTCACAAGCTGATGAAGGCCATCGAGCACCGCGAGTACCTCGCGGACATCGGCCTCCGCGAAATCGGGAAAATACTGTTCGTCGGCCCGCCGGGGACCGGCAAGACCACCGTCTCGCGGGCGCTCGCCCACGAGCTCGGCCTCCCGTTCGTCGAGGTGAAGCTCTCGATGATTACGAGCCAGTACCTCGGCGAGACGGCCAAGAACGTCGAGAAGACCTTCGAGGTCGCAAAGCGGCTGTCGCCGTGTATCCTCTTTATCGACGAGTTCGACTCGGTGGCGAAGACCCGCCGGTCCGACGAGCACGCGGCGCTCAAGCGCGCGGTCAACACGCTGCTCAAGAGCATCGACGACATCTCGCTGATTCGCGACGAGGTCATCCTCATCGGCGCGACCAACCACCCCGACCAGCTCGACTCGGCGGCGTGGCGGCGCTTCGACGAGATCGTCAACTTCCCCAAGCCGGACCGCGGGATGCGCGCCGACATCCTCCGGGTCATCACGAACCGGATGGACATCGACGAGTTCGACCCCTCGGCCATCGCCGACGTGACGGAGGGCCTCACCGGCTCCGACCTCCGACTCGTCCTCCGCGAGGCCGTCCTCGAAGCGCTCACCGAAGAGCGGATGGAACTCACGCAGGAGGACCTGCTTGAGGCCGTCGCCGACTTCGAGGAGCGCGACAACCTGAAGAACCTCGACATGATGTCCGACTCGTCGGAACTCGTCGCGGGGTCGGCGTTCGGACGACGGCCACGACCACAGTCACGACCACGACCACGACCACGCGGACGAACACGAAGGCGAGACACAGAAGGACGCCGGCGCGGCGCAGTAACTCCGTCTTTCTGACAAAATATTTACTAGTGGGTCGCAAACGGCGAGCCGATGCCCTCCAGCAGACGCCGATTCATTCGGACGATTGCGGCGGGCGGGGTTCTCACGGCGCTTTCCGGGTGTACGTCGGACCTCGAATCGTCCACCGAGACGCCCCTTCCCGAACCGGAGTCGAATCCTGCGCCCGCCTCTGGAGACCCGATTACAATCTCGCGCGACTACCGGGGGTCGTCGAAGTACGACTACTATCCGGATACTTCGGAGGTTCGACGACGCACCGGCTATCGCAAACACGTGAACGAGTCGGGTACGACGAAAGAGCCGGTATACGAGCGCGAACCAGCATCGTCGTGGGTGACGCGAGTCGGCGGGACCGTCGCGGGAGCCGAGGCGATGACGACGGTGCGAGAGCGACTCGGCGTGGAGTCGTTAGATAACATCAGCCGAGGGATTGGATACGACGACGGAGAGGCGAGGCGAGTGATGCTCGGCTACGAGGTGTGGCCAAATCGGAGCGGTGAAACGCGAACACCGTCCGTCGAATTCGAGGCGCTCGTCTCGGCGGTTCCGCGTACGGTTACTGCAGACTTCCAGTTCGAAGCGGCGACGCTCTCGGCGACGTTCCACCCCGTGGTCGAATTCCGGCAGATGTACCGGTCCTGACTCGCCGCGGTCGGCCACGTTTATACCTCGCCGCCCCCGTGGTTGAGTCAATGCGCGTGACCCTCCTCGGGACCGGCGACACGACCGGCACGCCCACCGTCGGGTGCGACTGCGAGACCTGCCTCGCGGCCCGCGAGCGAGGCATCGAGCGGACGCGCTTTTCGGTCCACGTGCAGAACGAGCGGACCGGCGAGTCGCTCCTCGTGGATTTCAGCCCCGACTTCCGCCATCAGTTTCTCACGCAGGACGTGCCGCTTCCCGACGAGGCCTTAGTCACCCACATCCACTTCGACCATCTCGACGGTCTCGGGAACGTCTACCGCCTCCTCGACGACCTCGCGGTCCACGCCGCCGACGAGGTCGACCCGGTCACGGGCGAGAGCGTCGCCGACGCGATTCGCTCGAAGTTCTCCTATCTCGACCGCATCTCAGTCGAAGACCAGACGCCGTTCGAGTCGTTCCGCGCCTGCGGCCTCGACGTGACGTTCGTGCCGGTCGTCCACCCGCCGCTGGTCTGTTACGGCGTCGCCATCGAGGACCCCGAGACGGGCGCGAAGCTCTCGCTTTCGGGCGATTCCACCTACGCCATCCCCGAGGAGTCCCGCGACGTGCTCCGTGACCCCGACCTGCTTCTCGCCGAGGCCATCGTCCCGGCGTCGGTCTGCGAGTACCACCCCATCGGCGGCGACGACTACGACGAAAACGGCGTCGCGCGGACCTTCGGCACGAAGCACATGACCCGCGAGGGGGCCATCGCGCTCGGCGAGGAACTGAACGCCGCCGAGACTCGCTTGGTCCACGTGGCGCACTACTACCCCGCCGACGAGGCGTTCGAGGAGCCGCTAGCGGTCGACGGCGAGGTGTACGACCTGTGAAACTGCGAACCGTCGCCGAGGACAAGGCGTTCAGGTATCTCATGGTCGCCGGCTTTGTCGCGGCCGCGGCGAACTTCGTCCTGACGTACGTCGACACGGGCCGCCTCGATTTCTTCGGGGCGGCCGTGCAGTTCGCCCTCGTCATCGTCATCGGCGTCGCGCTCGTCACCTACTGGAACTACATGGAACAGCGGGCCGACGCGGAGTGAGGGCCGGGAGCGAACCCGGCAGTCCGGTGCGGTTTTGCGACCGGAGCGCGTCGAGCCGGTTGTGACCGATATCCTCGCGGCGCTCCGATACAGCACGCCGCTGGCAGTCGTCGCCGGCGTCGTCTGGTTCCTCGTGGCCTCGTGGTCCGGCGAGCCGAACTGGGTCGAAGGCGCGGTGTTCGTCGTCGGTTTCGGCGTCGTCGCCACGCTCGGCTGGGTCTACTCCGACGAGCGAGACGACTAGCGGCCCGACGAGCGGCCGGTCGAGTCAGAAGTATCGGTCGAGTCCCGACTGTCTGCGAACCGCGCCGGCCGGGTCGGCGACCCAGTCCGTCCGCGACTCGCGGAGGCCGTCGCGGTCCAGTTCGGGCGGGGCGGCCGCCTCGAACGCCGAGCAGTCGGCACCGCACTCGGAGCCGGGGTCGACCACGCGGCGAAGT
>NZ_JPES01000077.1:0-47252 GCF_000730175.1 Haloferax sp. ATB1
CGGGCGCGCGAGCGCCGCGGCGCTGGCCGACGAAGGAGCGAACGTCGTCGTCTGCGGGCGCGACTCAGAGCGCCTCGCGGCGACCGAATCGGAACTGGGCGACCTCGACGGCGACGTGCTCGGCGTCGAGACCGACATCACGAGCAAAGGACGACGTCGAGGCGCTGGTCGAGGCGGCCGTCGAGGAGTTCGGCGGCGTCGACCACGTCGTCACCTCGGCCGGCGGCGTGCCGCCGGGCGGCTTCGCCGACCTGACCGAACAGGAGTGGTACGGCGCGTTCGACATGCTCGTCATGAGCGCCGTCTGGACCGTGCGGGCGGCGCGGCCGCACCTCGAAGCGAGCGACGCGGGCACGATTACCTGCATCACCTCCACCTCTGTCAGGGAGGTCATCGACGACCTCATCCTCTCGAACGCGGTCCGCCGCGGCGTCATCGGCCTCGTGAAGTCGCTGTCGCGCGAACTCGCGCCGGGCGTGCGGGTGAACGCGGTGCTGCCGGGCGCACACGAGACGAGTCGCATCGAGGAACTGGTCGAGGCGGCCGTCGAGCGCGGCGACCACGACAGCTACGAGGAGGGCCTCGACTCGTGGTCCGACGGGATTCCGCTGGGCCGCGTCGGCGACCCGCGCGAACTCGGCGACGTGGTCGCGTTCCTCGCCAGCGACCGCGCGAGCTTCGTCACCGGGGCCTGTGTCCCGGTTGACGGCGGCCGATTGCGGAGCGCCTGACGCGGCGCTCGACCCGACTCAGAACGCGTCGCGGTCGCGGAGGACCGAGACCACGTCGCGAACTTTCTGCGCTTGTTCTTTCGGCACGACGAGCACGCGGTCGTCCCACGCGACGACCGCGAGGTCGGAGACGCCGACGAGCGAGACGTTCGCGCCGTCGGTGGCGACCACGTTGTCCGCGGCGTCGACGAACACCGGGTCGTCGCCGAGCGCGACGTTGCCGTCCTCGTCGGCGTCGACGATGCGTTCGAGGGCATCCCACGAGCCGAGGTCGTCCCACTCGAAGCCGACCGGGACGACCGCCGCGTCGGCGGCGCGCTCCATCACCGCGTAGTCGATGCTGACGGCCTCGACCGCCGCGAAGCCGGCGTCCGTGTCGCCGTCGTCGAGCGCGTCGAGGAGGGGGGAAAGCGGCGAGTCGCGCGCGGCGGAAAACAGCGCCTCGGGCGTCCACGCGAACATCCCGGCGTTCCAGAGGTAGCCCTCGTCGACGTAGCGGGCGGCCGTCTCGGCGTCCGGTTTCTCGTGGAACGCGGCGAGGTCGCGGTAGTCGCCGCGGTCCGCGCCGGGTTCGATGTAGCCGTAGCCGGTGTCCGGACGGGTGGGTTCGACGCCGAAGGCGACGAGCGAGCCGGTGTCGGCGGCGACGCGCGCGCCGCGGGTCATCGCCTCGGCGAAGCCGTCGCCGACGTGGTGGTCGCTCGGGAGGACGACGACGACCGGGTCGTCGTACAACTCGGCGATGCGGTGGGTCGCGTAGACGAGCGCCGGGCCGGTGTCCTTGGCCGCGGGTTCGACTACGACCTCGGCGTCGGGCGCGTGGTCGGTGACATCGTCCGCGAACGCTGGTCGCGTCGAGACGACGACGTGGTCGGCGAAGTCGGCGCGAGCGACGGTCTCGGCGAGGAGGGAACGGTCGCCGCCGAGCGGGAGGAACTGTTTGGGCCGGTCGCTCCGACTCGCGGGGTACAGGCGGGTGCCGGTGCCGCCGGCGAGGACGAGCGCGACGAGTGGTCGGTCCATACGTCCCGGTGGCGCTACAGCCTCAAAACCGTACCACGTCGCCGGCGGCGTCGCCGACCGCGTCGCCGACAGCATCGCCTACCACTGTCTCGACTATCCCCTCGCGGATGTCCTCGACGCAGCCCTGGCAGTCGGGGTGGTCGGGGTCGAAACAGGCGGGACGACCCTTCCGTCGACGGCGACGGCGCGGCGCTCGGCGTGGCGGCGACAGACGATTTTGGCGCGGCCCTCGCCGTCCCGCGGGAGGGAGTGCGCCGGAGACGAGTCGCGACCGTCTCGATAGGCGCGTTTGGCCTCCTCGTAGCGCTTGCCGGCGTTTCGAGCGGCGCTGCGAATGATGCTTTCGAGGCGGTCGTCCATGCTGTCGAATGCGTCTCCGAGGCTATCAATTCCTCGCTCGGTGCGACGGTTCTGACGCGCTCTCCGGCGTGACGTTCACTTTCACTGCGCCGTTTGCAACTT
Organism: Haloferax sp. ATB1; assembly: GCF_000730175.1. NCBI lineage: Archaea > Methanobacteriati > Methanobacteriota > Halobacteria > Halobacteriales > Haloferacaceae > Haloferax > Haloferax sp. ATB1. The sequence continues at coordinate 2,217 of NZ_JPES01000077.1, forward strand.
TTTATATGAGTACGCATCCAAGCTCAGTATGCCTCCCAATGGAAACCAAGGTGGAGGCGAGGTAGACCATGACTGATTTGCGAACCCACGCGGCTGAGATAGCCGACCAGTTCTCGGACCACCTAGACGTGTCCGCGGACGAAGTCGAAGAACGATTAGAGAGCCTCGTCAGCGAGTACCGCGTCCCCGTCGACGAACGCGCGACGGAGCGTCGTCAACAGTTACCTCGACGAGGCCGGCATCGAGCGCGACGAGCTCGCCGGCGGCTCCGGCGGGAACGAACAGACCCTGCTCAACGACATCGACCAAGACGAGCAGTGGGTCGACGTGCGCGCGAAGGTCGTCGAACTCTGGGAACCCCGGAGCGAGTCCGTCGCACAGGTCGGCCTGCTCGGCGACGACTCCGGGCGGATGAAGTTCATCGCCTTCACCACGTCCGAACTCCCCGAACTCGAAGAGGGGAAGTCGTACGCGCTCGGCAACGTCGTCACAGACGAGTACCAGGGCAACTTCTCCGTGAAGCTCAACCGGACGACGAGCATCACCGAACTCGACGAGGAGATCGAAGTCGGCGACGACTCGACCAGCGTCGAGGGCGCGCTCGTGGACATCCAGTCCGGAAGCGGCCTCATCAAGCGCTGTCCCGAGGAGGGCTGTACGCGCGTCCTCCAGAACGGGCGCTGTTCCGAACACGGCAGCGTCGAAGGCGAGTTCGACCTCCGCATCAAGGCCGTCGTCGACGACGGCGACGAGGTCCACGAAGTCATCTTCAACCGCGAGATGACGGAGGAGCTGACCGGTATCGAACTGGACGAGGCGAAGCAGATGGCCATGGACGCCCTCGACACCACCATCGTCGAAGAGGAGATGCGCGGTGACCTCGTGGGGTTCTACTACCGCGTCACCGGCCCGACGCTGGGTCGGTACGTGCTCGCCAACGAAGTCGAACGGCTGAGCGAGCCAGCAGACGCAGAAGAACTGCTCATCAAAGCGAGGTCGATGTAAATGAGTTCCAACGAAATCCCCACCCGAGAGGTCGCCCGGCGCGTCTTCGCACAGGAGTTCAACGACGCCGGTTACACGTTCAAAGAGTCCGACGACGAGCGCGCGCCCGTCTACCTGCTGCTCCCGACGGGCGAGAGCGCCAACCGCGTCTTCCTCGTCGGCACGCTGACCGAGAAGGAAGACGTCGGCGAGGACAACGAGTACTGGCGCGGTCGCATCGTCGACCCGACGGGGACGTTCTTCGTCTACGCCGGCCAGTATCAGCCCGAGGCCGCCAGCGCGCTGCGCGACCTCGACGCGCCCGCCTACGTCGCGGTCGTCGGCAAGCCGCGGACCTACGAGACCGACGACGGCAGCATCAACGTCTCCGTCCGCCCCGAGTCCATCACCGAGGTCGACGCGGCCACGCGCGACCGCTGGGTGACAGAAACCGCCGACAAGACGCTCGACCGCATCGCGGCGTTCGACGACGAGGGCAACGAGTACGCGCGGATGGCCCGCGAGCACTACGACCTCGACCCCGAGGCGTACAAGCGCGCCGCCATCGCCGCGCTCGAAAGCCTCGAACAGGCCGACGAACTGAGCGCGTAAGCGAGCGTCTCGACCCGCGACCCGGCGCATCGGTGGGTTCGAATCGGTCACCGAACCCACCGAACGCCCTCGAACACCGACTGACGGCCGATTTCCACCGTCACACGCCCTTTTTTGCGACGAATCAGGACGTCTGAGACCCCTCGTCTGACGAACCATTAAGTGTCCTCACCACGGACCGAGGAATATCATGGGCAACAAGAACAAAACCATCTCGTTTCGCGTCAACGAGGACGCGTTCGAGACCCTTCGGGAGATAGCCGAGGAGCGGGACATCTCCCTGTCCGCCGTCTTCCGCGACTACGTGGACACGTTAGTTGCCCACGACGGTCAGGTGCAGGTCGTCCCCAAACACGAACTCGAAAAGCTGCGCGAGGGCGAAGACGAGTCGTTCCCCCCGACCGTGGAGGTTCCCAAGAGCTTCATCCGCGAGCACGAGCGCCTCGAACTGGAGGCCGAACACCTCCGCGAGCAGCTCGAAGAGCACAAGGGCTACGTGAACTATCTGCGCGAGCAGGTCGAAAACGACCACGACGACGTCGAGGAGGTCATCCAACTGGAAGACCTCGACACGGGTGACGAGCCGTCGTTCCGCCTCGGCTAAGCGCTGTACTGTCTTCTGTGTCGTCGGCTCTCACCGATTTCAGCGAGGACCGACGAGGTCCTGCTTCGCCTGCCGCGCGTCGTCCTGCATCTCTCTGTCTCCTTCCACGTCCGCGAGCGCTTCGACCGATTCGAGCGTCCGGACCGCGTCGTCGAGGAACGAGAGCACGTCACCGGGGTAGGCGTACACCATGTAGTCGTCGCTCATCACGTCCACGATGGCGTCGGGGCCGAGCCCCTGCGCGCGGAGTTCGAGCAGGTACTCGATGAACTGGCGCTCGGGGTAGCCGGTGTAGATGTCGTCCGAATTTTCGCAGTCGAGGAAGTCCTGCGCGAAGTCGAGCAAGCGGTCGCGGGTGGCGTCATCCACCTTGGCGAGTCCCTCGCCGGAGTAGAGGATTTCGAGGGTCGCACCGCTGAAGACGCGCTTGGGGATGTTCGTATCCAGTTGCGAGACGATTTGGCGGTGGTTTTTGAGATAAATCTTGTCGGTGATAGCCACTGCTACCCGCGACTTCGGGCCTCCGCGGCAAAAGCGTCCCGCTCGCCGGCGCGGCATCGTCGACACGGGTGAGCTCTGTTACGTACTGTCATTCCGAGACCGTAGCGTAACGTATTTTAGTCGTAGCGGATTAGGAAGGGTTGCAGCGTGTCCGGGTTGGGGTAGTGGACTATCCTTCAGCCTTGTGGAGGCTGAGACGCGGGTTCAATTCTCGCACCTGGACCTTCTTCACATTCTCACTCTTTCGAGCGTGTGCTCGCGCCAGCGAGCACCGCGAGAACCCACCGAGAATGTGCGAAGTCGAGCCGAGAGAATTGAACCGGGGAGCGAACGGAGTGAGCGACCAGGGTTCAATTCTCGCACCTGGACCTCTTCTCTAAATTTCGACCGGTGAGCGCCGCGTCGCGTGTGCGAATCGCCTACGTACCTCCCACCAGACCCAAGTGTGTCATAGACAAACACACCAGGTGGGATGAGAACCCAACTCCGCGCGGACAACTCGGTGTTCGACCGCATCCGCGACGCGATACTCAACCGCGGTGACCCGGAGGACAACGAAGACCCCGTCGGCCCCACGGTACCGACCGGGTGACGACTCGGTTGCGCACGGTCGCCGCCGGCCCTTCTCACTTTTCCGCACTCACACCGAGAGCGACCGTTCCGGAGCGGCGGGACTTCGGCCGTCGCCGACAACCCGAAGGGAACGCCGAAAACGGGCAGGTCTTTCGTCTGGGAGTCCTAGCACCCGGCCATGCAGGTCGCCATCCTCACCGTCGGCAACGAACTGCTGGCGGGGGACATCGAGAACACGAACGCGACGTGGTTGGCCAGACGGCTCACCGAGGGCGGGGCGACGGTGGCGCGGATTCAGACGGTCCCCGACGACCACGGGGTCATCGCCGAGACGGTCGCCGACTGGGCGGCCGCCTTCGACGCCGTGCTCGTCACCGGCGGCCTCGGCGGGACGCCGGACGACATCACGATGGAGGCCGTCGCCGCCGGTCTCGACAGGGCGTTCGTCGTCAACGACGAGGCCGAAACGCAGGTCGAAGCGACCATCGCGGCGATTCTCGAACGCCGGTCAGACATCGACTTCGACCTCGAACCGGAGTGGTACGCGTCGATGCCCGCCGACGCCGAGGTGCTCCCGAACGAGGAGGGCCTCGCGCCCGGCTGTCGAGCGGGGAACGTCTACGTCCTGCCGGGCATCCCCACGGAGATGAAGCCCATGTTCGAGCGCATCGCCGAGCGCTTCGCCGGCGACGCGCAGTCGCGAGAGTGCTACGCCGACGCGCCGGAAGGAGCCGTTGCCCGCGAACTCGGCGTCGTCGCCGAGCGGTTCGGCGTTGGCGTCGGGAGCTACCCCAACAGCGGCGGGCCGACGCGAATCAAACTCAGCGGCGGTGACCCGGCGGTCCTCGACGAAGCGATGGCGTGGTTCCGGGCGAACGCGACGGTTGACCTCTACGAAAGCGAGGCGGCTGTGATGGCGGCGCGCGAGAGAAACGCGGGGAGTGACGCTCCCGAGAACTGAGAGCCGGTCGGCGAATCAGCGGAGCTGKGCGAGGCCGGCGTCGGAGCGGGGCATGGCGTCGAGCGACCCGCGACTGCGGATGATGTTGAAGGCGGTGACGAGGTCCGACCGGGAGACGAGGCCGACGAGTTCGCCCGCCTCGTCGACGACCGGGAGGCGGCCCACGCCGCGTTCCTGCATGAGTGCGATGGCGTCCATCGCGTCGGCGTCGGGGGTGATGGTCGCCAGTTCGTCGCTCATGATGTCGTCCACACGGAAGGCGTCGCGTTCGACCTCCTTGACGCCACGGGCGTCGTCAAGGGTGACCATGCCGACGAGGTCGCCGTTCCTGAGGACAGGGTAGCCCGTGTGGCGTTCGACGAACATGCGTTCGAGAAGCTCCGCGACGGAGGTCTTCTCGTCGACCACGTCGAGGTTCTCGCGACCGGTCATGATGTCGCGGACGACCACGTCCTGGAACGTCGCCTTGAGGACGGTCTGTTGGGCCTCGCCGGACGCGCCCATGTAGATGAAGAAGGCGAGCGCGACGAGAAACAGGTTGAAAAAGAGGCCGAACAGGCCGAGCAGGAACGCGAACACCTTGCCGACCTCGGCGGCCATCTGCGTCGCTTTCGCGTGCGGACGGTTCCGCGCGAGGAGCGCCCGGAGGACGCGCCCGCCGTCCATCGGGAAGCCGGGGAGCATGTTGAACACGGCGAGCGAGACGTTCACCAGCGCGAGGTAGCCGAGGACGAACTGCGCGGGGGCCTGCGACTCGGGGAGCAAGAGGAAGCCGGCGTAGGCGACGACGCCGATGGCGACCGAGACGAGCGGGCCGGCGACGGCGATGGTGAACTCCTGTTTCCAGTCCTCGGGAATCTCCTTGAACCGGGCGACGCCGCCGAAGAGCCAGAGCGTGATGGACTCGATTTCGTAGCCGTAGCGCATGGCGACGAGCGAGTGGCCGAACTCGTGCAGCAGGACGCCGGCGAACAGGCCGATGGCGGCCGCGCTCCCGAGCACCCACTGCATCGACCCCGCGGAGATGGCCGCGCCGTCGATGTTCGCGCCGAAGAGGTCGTTGACGACGAGCGCGAGATTCGTCACGTCCGAGCCGATGAGCCACGCGAAAAGCGGGAGAACGATGAGGAACGTGAGGTCCAACTTTATCGGGATGCCGAAGGCGCTACCGATGCGGATTCCTCGCATACCCCGTAGTAACCGTGGAGGGGCCTTAAGCAGTCAGGGCGAAGAGACGGGGAAATGCTTACGCGGGCGGGCAATCGACGGAGAGATCATGAGCGATTCCCGACCGGTGCCGGTGGTCAAGCGGAGCGCGGACATCGAGTACGAGACGGTCGGCGCGGCCGACGGGATGTCAAAAGGCGTCCTCGTCTCCGAGGCCGACGGCGCGCCGAACTTCGCCATCCGGCGGTTCGTCCTCGACCCCGGCGCGACGGTGCCGAAACACACCAACGAGGTCGAACACGAGCAGTACGTCCTCTCGGGGCGGTACGTCGTCGGCATCGGCGACGAGGAGTACGAGGTCGAAGCCGGCGACTCGCTTTTGATTCCCGCCGGCGTCGTCCACTGGTACCGAAACGAGTCCGACGAGGAGGGAGCGTTTCTCTGTGCGGTCCCCAACGGCGACGACGCTATCGAACTCGCAGACGACGCCGACACCGACGCCTGAGCGCGGCCGGGCGTCAGTGACCGTCGGAACCAAGCCACGGGGGCGCATGCGGGTCGCTATCGTCCCTGAGCGTTCGCAGGCGAATCGCTGAAATACCACGTCGCCGTAGCAGAGACCGTGTCTAAACAGGTCACCCGCGTCGACACGCTCTTTCTCCACCAGACGGGAGACGACTACCTCGTCGTCGCCCGCCGGGACGGAAAGCGGGTGCTCCGCGGCAAGCTCGAACTCAAAGAGACGAACGCGGGGCCTCGTCCCCTGCGCTTTCTGGTGACTCGAAGGGAGACGACTCGCCGCGCGACCCGAGTCAGTTCGTCGAACTCGCCCGGTCGGCCGCCCGTATCCGCATCTCTCAGCAGACGCCGAAAGCCGGCCGCGACGAACTGAAAGAGATGCTCGACGGCTACCAGTTGGAGGCGCTGACGGTTCGGACCTGCCGCCGCTGTGCCGTCAACGGTCGGTACTCGCCCATCACCGACGACACGGCCATCAAGGCCGAACACGAGCACATTTGTCGCGACTGCGCCGTCCAAGAACTGGAGGGTGAACTCTCCTTCGCGGGCGGGCTCACGCAGGCGGCCCAAGAGCGCCTAGAGGAACTGCTGTACGAGACGGGCGACCTGACCCGCATCACGAACTTACTGCAGGGCGAGTTGGACCCCGACCTGACGAAGTTCGACACCATCAGCGCGACGACGGAGGACGTGGAACTGGTCGAGACGAGCACCGCTCGACCTCCACCCGAACCTGAAGTCGATGCTGACCGAGCGCTTCGACACCCTGCTCCCCGTCCAGAGCCTCGCCATCGACAACGGACTGCTCGACGGCGACGACCAACTCGTCGTGAGTGCGACGGCGACCGGGAAGACGCTCGTCGGCGAACTCGCCGGCATCAACCGGATGCTGAACGACGACGGGAAGATGCTGTTTCTCGTCCCGCTCGTCGCGCTCGCGAACCAGAAACACGAGGACTTCAAGGAGCGCTACGGCCACCTCGGCAAGGTCACCATCCGCGTCGGCGCGAGCCGAATCAACGACGACGGCAACCGCTTCGACCCGAACGCCGACGTCATCGTCGGCACCTACGAGGGCATCGACCACGCCCTCCGCACGGGGAAGGACCTCGGCGACATCGGCACGGTCGTCATCGACGAGGTCCACACCCTGAAAGAAGAGGAACGCGGCCACCGCCTCGACGGGATGATAGCCCGCCTCAAACACTACTGCGAGGCCCGCGCGAAGCGTCGTGAGGGGTACGGCGGCGCGCAGTGGATTTACCTCTCTGCGACCGTCGGCAACCCGAAATGGCTCGCCCAGAACCTCCGAGCGAACCTCGTCGAGTACGAGGACCGCCCAGTTCCCATCGAACGCCACGTCACCTTCGCCGACGGTCAAGAAAAGCCGCGCATCGAGAATCGCCTCGTGCGGCAGGCGTTCGACTCGAAGTCCTCGAAGGGGTACCGCGGCCAGACCATCATCTTCACTAACTCCCGGCGGCGCTGCCACGAAATCGCCCGGAAGATGGACTACAACGCCGCGGCGTACCACGCCGGACTGGACTACGGTCAGCGAAAGCGAGTGGAGCGACAGTTCGCCAATCAGGACCTCGCGGCTGTCGTGACGACCGCCGCGCTCGCCGCCGGCGTCGACTTCCCGGCGTCACAGGTCATCTTCGACACGCTGGCGATGGGCATCGAGTGGCTCTCCGTCCAGGAGTTCAGCCAGATGCTCGGCCGCGCCGGCCGCCCCGACTACCACGACAAGGGCGTCGTCTACCTGCTCGTCGAACCCGACGCGAGCTATCACAACACGATGGAGATGACCGAAGACGAGGTCGCGTTCAAGCTCCTCAAAGGCGAGATGGAGGAGGTTCGCACGGTGTACGACCAGTCCTCGGCGGTCGAAGAGACGCTGGCGAACATCGTCGTCGCCGGCAAGAAAGCGAAGGCGCTCAACAACCGGATGCTCGGCGAGGTGCCGACGACCCACGCAGTGGGCAAGCTTCTGGAGTGGGGCTTCATCGACGGCCTCGACCCGACCCCGCTCGGCCTCGCCGTGACGCGGCAGTTCCTCTCGCCGAGAGAGGCGTTCGCCATCCTCGACGGCATCCGGAAGGGCTCGTCGCCGTACGAAATCGTCGCCGACCTCGAACTCGACGAGGAAGGCCGGTAGCGACCGACGCGCTCGGCCGAGGCTGACATTCCGAATCCCGCACGCTTTTTGGCCGCCGACGCGTCGATGACCGCGTGGTAGCGATAACGCCGGCCATCCTCGTCGTCTTCGCCGTCATCCTCGTCGCGTTGGCGTTCTTCGCGACCGAACCCGTCCCGGTCGACGTGACGGCAATCGGCGTGATGGTGTCGTTGATGCTGATTCAACCCGCCTCGGAGGCGCTCGCCTCGGCGGGGATGCTCGGCGCACCCATCGTTCTCTTCGACTCTTACCCCGGCGACGCCCTCTCGGGGTTCGCCAACACGGCGACGCTGACCGTCCTCGCGATGTTCATCCTCAGCGAGGGCGTCCAGCGGACCGGCATCATCCAGCTTCTGGGCGCGAAAATATCGACGTTCACCGGCGACAGCGAACTCCGGCAACTCGGCGCGACCGTCGGCGTCGTCGGCCCCATCTCCGGCTTTATCAACAACACCGCGGCGGTCGCCATCCTGCTCCCGATGGTGACCGACCTCGCAGAGCGCGGGCGGACATCGCCCTCGAAGCTCCTCTTACCGCTGTCGTACGCCTCGATGTTCGGCGGCATGCTGACGCTCATCGGGACCTCGACCAACATCCTCGCCAGCGACGTCTACTCGCGCATCACGGGCGAAGCGCCCTTCACGATGTTCGAGTTCACCGCGCTCGGCGCGGTGGTCATGGCCGTCGGCGTCGTCTACCTCATGACCGTCGGTCGGCGGCTCACGCCGGCGCGAATCGAGCCCCGGCGCGACCTGACGGAGGAGTTCGAGATGGCGGAGTACCTGACCGAGGTCGTCGTCCGCGAGGACTCCCCGCTCGTCGGCCAACAGGTCCAGCGGGCGCTCGTCGAGACGGAGTTCGACGTGGACCTCCTCCAACTCATCCGCGGCGAGAGCGTCTTCCTCGAACCGCTCGGCCCGAAGGAGATTCAGCCGGGCGACGTGTTCACCCTCCGGACCGACCGCAACACGCTTGTCGAACTGCTCGACGTGGAGGGACTCGACCTCGTGCCGGCGACCGTCACCGAAGACGAACTCGAACTCGCCGACCGCGGCCAGAACCTCGTCGAAGTCGTCGTCGCGCCGGGGTCGGCACTGGTCGGCGAGTCGCTCGCCTCGGCGAGTTTCAGACAGCGGTACGACGCGACCGTGCTCGCGCTCCGCCGTGGTGGCGAACTCATCCGCCGGCGGATGGACAACCTCCCGCTCCGCGTCGGCGACACGCTCCTCGTGCAGGCGACCGTCGAGAGCATCGAGCGCCTCGACAACAACCGCAACTTCATCGTCGCCCAGGAAATCGAGCGCCACGACTACCGCGAGTCGAAGATTCCCGTCGCAGTCGGCATCGTCGCCGGCGTCGTCGCGCTCGCCGCGCTCAACTTCCTGCCCATCGTCGTCGCCGCGCTCCTCGGCGCGCTCGCCATGGTCGCCACGAAGTGTCTCCGGCCGACTGAGTTGTACGACGCCGTTCAGTGGGACGTTATCTTCCTCCTCGCCGGCGTCATCCCGCTCGGTATCGCGATGGAGAACTCCGGGGCCGCCGAACTCCTCGCCGAACTGGTCGTGATGACCGGCGATTTCCTCCCGCTTATCGCCGTCCTCGGGGTGTTCTACTTCGTGACGGCGCTCCTGACGAACGTCATCTCGAACAACGCGAGCGTCGTGCTCATGATTCCGGTCGCCATCGAGGCCGCGACGACGCTCGGCGCCGACCCGTTTTCGTTCGTCCTCGCGGTCATGTTCGCGGCGTCGACGGCGTTCATGACCCCCGTCGGCTACCAGACGAACCTGTTCGTCTACGGCCCCGGCGGCTACAAGTTCACGGACTACATCCGCGTCGGCGGCCCGCTACAGTTGCTCCTCGGGGTTGTGACGACGCTCGGCGTCGCGTACTTCTTCCCCCTGACCTGACGGGGCGGAACGAAACCCTTTACTCCGCGACGGGGAGAGTCGTATATGCGGGACCGTGGGTTAGCCTGGTATACTTCGGGCCTTGGGTGCCCGTGACCCCGGTTCAAATCCGGGCGGTCCCATACCCATTAAGGCTGAATCGGCCGTTTTTGCCGGTTCTAACGGCCGTTTGAGGTGGTCGGCATGATGCTACTCAAGTCCCAGAGCGACGCGAGTAGCTGTCGGTACTGCGGGTCACACGTCACCCGCGACTTCCGCCGCGTCTACGGCGATTCTGACGACCACGTTCACCGCTGCCGCGAGTGTGACACGCTCATTCGTCTGCAGAGCGGGTCGGCCGCTGGTCTCTCTGTCTCTGTCCCAGACCCACAGCACGCGTGCGGTCGGCACGGCGGTAATCCGGAGCGGTGGCAATGACGGTTCGCTGTCCATCCTGTAGCCGCGACAGCGACTGTCTCTTCCGCTGTGAGTACTGCGGCCACGATCTCGCGGAGGAGGACCGGCGGTGAGTTCCGTCGCAAGCGCGCCCCACGAGACGCGCGGTAATCTTCTCTACGGTGAGTACGGGTCATCGCCGTACTGGGCGGTGCGCCAGTTGTACAACCACATCGACGGCGGTTTCTCAAAACTTGAAGTAGAGGTCCCCCGCTTCAAGGAGGACGGAACCGAGACATGGGAAGTCTCGATGGGGTTCCACCAGTCGGGCCTGTCTCCGCGCGAGGCAGACACGGTGAACTCGCTTCTCGAGTACGACATCAACGCGTACGGTGAGGGAGAGCGGAAGCTCCCGGTCTGTGTACAGCCGCGTCTCGCGTGGTCCGACGAGAACCGGCCGGACAGCGTCCCTGCGGCGCTCGGACCTGCCACGAACGTGAAACTGCAGAACGTGGTCAATCTCGAGTTAGACGAGATTCCGCACGTCTTCAAATGGGTGATGCGCCGAGTCTGTGAGAAAGTCGGCTTCGACTGGTCGCGCAAGTACTTCGCCGAAGACCCACACGAGTTCTCGACGATAACTCAGCACGAGCGGTATCTGAGAATCGACCGTGATCAAGCCAAGAAACTGGTTCGGCGTGACGGCGTCTTCATGCGGTTGTTCATGCTCTCGGCCGACATCGAGGGCTCACACGTCGTCTACGATTCGAACAACGAGGACGTAGTCGGCTACAACCACCAGCTCCGGCTTGATCGGTCGGCGATCACCGAACTGTTCCCAAACAGCCAGCACCGTCCTCGAGGATTACAGCTGAAGCACTACCATCCGAAGCACGTTCGTGAGAGCGCTAACGGTGACCCGCTGTACCACCCGAAGCTCGGTGCGCTGTACAAGAAAAATCTGAATCGAGATCAGGCTGTCGCGTGGAGCGACCGGCACGATCTGGTTGGTGACCTGGAAGAGAAGTTGCTGAACGTCCTGTCGTGGGCGGACATCCCGACTCGACCCGGTATGTGGTTCATCGCTGACGACCATTTCAGCGCGGTCGCATCCGACCGAACGATTGCGCTGTGGGATGACCCGACGCCGCAGATCGAAGCGTCTCAGGACTCGATCATCATGCGTACGCTCTCGAGACTCGCCGATTCAGACAGAGACGTTCTCAAGCACCTCGCAGTAACCGATGGGGGCACACCTGTCGGTGAACTCGAGGACGGGACCGGCTGGTCTTCTACGACGATCTACCGCGTCCTCCAGCGACTTTCAGGACTCCTCGAGAACGACGGTGGAGTCGTGAAGTGGGTTTCTTCGAAGATCGCGCAGGAAGTGCGCGAGCTGGTGAGCATCGCGGACGACGTGGTGGACTCAGTCGCCGGCCGGATCGAGAACGTGCTGAACGTCGACCCGCGCGACCTGGAGCGCTCCGGTCGCGCACTACAGAACTGGCTGAACCGCTACGGTGCCGAAGTCGTCGCCGGGATGGACGACCGCGATGACCGCGTTCGGATTCGTATCCGGACGGTTCTCACTCAGTCGAAGAACTCCGCGGCGACGGGCGAGTATCTGCCCGACGTGCTCGAGGAGGGCTACAGCGCGTGGTGTGACGCCGGACTCGACTCTCGGCGGTTCCTCAACGCGATTGTGACCTATGACCGGGCGTACGGTCCCGTGCAGAACACGGTCGCTCAGAAGCACCTGTAGCCGGTGGCCGTCTGAGTGGCAACACTCTCGGTCGGTCTCTTCTTTTATATACTACACCGCTGTTTTCGCCCGAACCCTGTTTTCGGGTGGAGTCACGATTCTCCGTGAGCGGCCGCGCTCGAGGAGATCGGGCGGGTGCTGTTTCGTCCGGTGGGACAGCCCCCTTAGGGAGTGTGACTAACGTCACAACTGAGAAAAATAACCCTCCGGCCGTGTAACTGCAATTGATCCACATGAAACGGATGCCGAGCGGTTGCTTCGGCATGGCGTACTGCAATCGGGAGTGGAGATGTGTGACAACACGTTTGACCGACAGGTATTATACCAATACATTTCAATACGTCTTAATTAGATGCAAAACCCGCCTGCTACAATATACCGACTCAATAACGAGCACGCGGTTTCTGAGCTCTACGAGACTTTAGCGGATTATCACGACAAGCGTCACGTGACGGAAGTGCAAGAACCTTTAGAGACTACAGTTGAGCAACTAGAAAAAACAGAACGGGGTTTGAGCTTTGTACTGGAACATGACTACGTGCATACACTCCGCCAACGTGGCCAAGATGAGCCAGTACATATCAAAGCTACAAAATCTGTGACAGGTCGTTTTTGTAAAAATATCGCTAGTGATGGATTCATTCTGATGGGAAGCGGGCACGATATCGCTGCTGGTCCAGTCACAAAGGCCATAGAAGGTCGTGATGAATCATACGTTGAATTACAGATAGCACCAACTACGATAACGACTATCGTGAGTATGGACTCCCAAGACGCACGCTACAAAATATGGGAAAATATCGACGTATTCACCAATATGGCATCTATTCAAGGGAAAGTAAAAGATTCAACCTACTCACAAGATTTTGACGAGTATGGTCGTCCAGTATGGGTAATGTTTGACTCGAAGTATCTGGGAGAAACCGTTGGAATTAGCAAAAGTGGATTTGTCGTTTACGGCGCTGATATCGAGCCAGAAGACATTGAATCATACTTCTTTGATGTGATGAAAAAAGCGATCGAAAGTTAGGCATAGTGGACGATGGCGCGCCTAACAACAGATGTTACTGCTGAATCTGGGTCCGCATGAATCTGAATCTCGTTTCTCGAGACATCAATTCGGGTTCCGTCCTCCGTGCTTCCTCGAATCGTGTCTATATCCCCTTTGCCAATTAGCTTCTGCAGAGTGGGTTTAGCAGGCATTTCGCACTTTATTACTGACCCATTGCGGTGGGCACCAACAGACACAATTTGCTCCAAGAGATTTCTCTCGATGTCTTGCAGATCTAGAAGCGATGAAGTGAGCTGCCGGTAATCTGGATTGCAACTCATTGTCACAGTAAGTCTAGATACTGAGTTCTGATGGTGAGTGACCTTCCCACCTTGGCTCACACTACTCGCGTACTCAGGGATTATCTCGATATCCGAATCGATCATCCCTTTTTTTTTGTCAAAGGTGAACTTGCCATTGTCGTCGGAGCGAACACCGAGTGACCGCGCCAGTTCTTTATCAAATTGATTTGCATCAACTTGGGAATCCAATCGATACTTGGTGGTGATTTCAACCTCGTAGGATTCATTGCTAACCCACTTTCGGGCTCTCCCCCCCCAATATATCAGGTTGTTTCGCATAGAAGTGGGTAGCAATCCTTCCAATAACAATCCAACAGCTACCCCTACAATACCTATCAAGACCCGGCTTCCCAACCAGGTCAGAGTCTCCATAATTGCCGTGATAGGGGTCATGATAATTTCGCTACTAGTTCCAATGTTATTACTGTATTGTCTTATCACTATTCCCCAGAGTCAATGTGAAACCGGGGTGTTAAGCGGCCGTGCAAGCATATCACGCTCGGGGTTCGGTGATTTCCGGTCCATTATAGATGAATATGAAAAACAGCTAATGCTGGAATCAACCAAAGATTCGGTGCGGATGGATCTTCACCTGCTCCGAGTCACGGTGTCCACCTGCACTGTAAAACCGTAGTTGCAGCGAAGATGCGTCGACAGAGCGCATATTTCGAACCCGAATACCGCCACCGGCAGACCCACCGGTAGCTGAATAGAGAACGAACACATACAGACCATCTTCTCTCTGTAGCCGAGCATGATAGTCCTCGAACACACGAAATCGACCGATTTTCCCACTCCTCCGATTCAACATAGCACTCTTCACTTCGACGGGTTTGCCGTCATCGGTCTCAGCATCCTGCCAAGATGAGTGCGCAGGTTCAAGCCCGTACCGCTGTCGAGCAGCACGCTCAGCGAGTGCGCCGTAATGAGCTGCTTTCTTACTTCGATTCCTCATGGCCTTTGACCCACCACGTCTTCGCACCGATCTCCTCGAGGACCAAGAGCAATTTTCTGGTTCAACCAGGGTCGGGCCACCACCGGGGGCAGCCAGCGGCGCATCAGTAGATAAGTAATTATACGCCGTCCGGGGGGTCGATGGTGGTGGCGACTGCTGGAAGTTACCGCAGTCACTCGAAATCGCCTTCCGGACTGCTCACGATATCTCGATGATCGCCACGTTTCCACTCGCGGACGCGATTCCCGACCCATGAATCTCCGAAGCTGACGAGTTCGGCCGCGTCAGGATAGCTCATCCCGTTTTCTTCATCCCACGGCTTGCACGCTTTGATCACGGTCGCCACGGCAGACTCCCATCGAATCTGGTTCGGGTCTGGCGAGTCGCCGGAGTCATCGGTCTCGTCGTCGAGCGTCACCGAGAAGTGAGACGCTTCGTGTTCGTCGTACTTCTCGCGGGTGTCCGTAACGCCCGTGAACTCGGCGGCTTCCTCGAACGAGTCTGCACCACCCTCGGAATCGAGAAAGACAACGCGGCCGGGATCGTTCCGAGTGGGTTTGACGAACGCGCCCGATGCGAGTCGGCGAATCTCGGCGGCGGTGTCCTTTCTCGTGTGTCCGATGAGCAGAACGGAGCCACGTTTCGCGTAGGTATCGCCGTCCTCCTTCTTGCGGACGTACTTCAGCGATTTCACGAACTCGTCGGTGATCGCTGCTTCAGCTCCTCGAGACGTGAGCGACTGCCCCGCCTCGTCGATTAGCTGTAGCACTTGTCCATCGGTCGAACCCATCGCGTCGAGCATCGAACCGGACGATGTCGTGACTCGGTCTGCACCGTCCCACGCGACGTTCGCGAGGACGGTACCGCCGGTGAGAGAACCGAAGACGCGCGCCACGTCGAGCGCGAATGCAGTCTTTCCCGCACCCGGTGGACCGAGAACGAGATAGATCGCACCTTCGTCGGCGAGTCGTTTCGCCGCCTCGACGATAGCCTCGGAACCGTCCCGCTTCTGGTTAGTGAGACCGACCATGCCCTGCAGTTGCGAGACGTTCCCCTCGCGGTACGCACGGTCAGCCATCGACGTTGCGGCCGACCGGACGACGTGCCGACCGACGTGAGTCTCGAGAAAGTTCTTGCCGCGTTCCTCGTAGATCGAGCAGTAGCGATTCAGAAAGTCGAGTACATCGGGGTCGTCGATCATCCCGGCGAACTCGCGAATGTACTCGTTGCTCTTGTCGCGAAGAGCACCCCGCAGGAACTCGCGGCCCTGTGCCGCGGCGTAGACAGCCGAATCGCCCTGCTTGCGTCCGCTCATCGGTGACCACCGTCGTTAACGAGTGGGTCGGTGGGGACAGGCTCGAGAGCGTCATCGGGGAGGTCGTCATCGAGAACCATCCCGAGACCATCGCCCCAGTTACCCTGGTTGTCGTCCTGGTCGCCCGCGGCCTCGAGGAGATCACGGAGGTCACCGTTCTGCAGTCGGCCGGGGCGGAGTTCTTCGGGGAGTTCGGACGTGATGATCTCGTCGACCGTCGGCTGGTCGGTGATCATCGGTGCCGATGGGTCGAGCGCGGCGTTCTGTGCCTCCATCGTATCGTGCTTCACTCTCCTCACAATAGCTGGGAGCGCCTGTCTGAGTTCTTGTCCTCTCCGCGCCGCTGGTTCGAGATCGCCGCGAAGTTCTCCAACTACGTCGAGAACGTCGTCCGTATCGTGCCGCCCCACGAGTGACGAACCGGGGAGGGAACGCCGCCACGTCCCTACTGCGACATTCGAGGACGGATCATACGCGTAGCACTCGTACACATCGCCGTGTGCCTGCTCGTGAGGATACAGCGGTCCCCACTCGACCTGCATCTCTGCGAACTTGTCCGGGGACAGAGACCAGCACGCCAGCGGGTCGTCGCTGTTCGCGTTCACCTGCACGAGACGCACCCGCGGTGGGTCGGGGAGGAGATCGTTGATCTTCCCCGTCGCGAACAGCGCACCGATTCCAGCGATGACGAGACCCGACGCGGCGAGTGGTGCCCACTTGGGAAATTGGTACCCGCCAAAGTAGGCGAGAACAGCGCCCACAGCGCCGAGTTTTACCCAGTCGTTCACCATTCCCGCTCAACCTCCAGTTGCTTCTCGTCGCGCTTCTTGCGAACCCACAGGAAGGTACCACCAGCCGCGGCTACTGCTGTCGATGCGAGGAGCGTCTGGACTGTTCCGTACTCGACGGGCGGGTTTCCAGTCTTGATCGCGTCGGAGCGGATGGCGACGATGCCGTCTGCGTTCGACGAGGAGACGGTGATTGCCGACGCGTCGCCGACCGATTCGGCGCGGAACTTGACGACGGTCGTTCCGGGGGTCAAGGTCATGCGCCGGACGCGGGCTTTCCCGGCGGCTGCACCATCTCCCTCAGAAAGAATCCGAGAGAGTTCACCCGCGTCGGTGATGGCTATTCGAGTCGGGACTTCGGCGTTCACGCTCAGATAGAACGTGCCGTTTTCGAACCGCCAGTCTTCGATTGTCGTCGTTTGCGAGAGTTCGATAGTTCGGGTTGGTCCGTCGGTCGGGGTCGAGGCCACCGTAGAGTTGTTCGCGGCGGCGACGGTGCCGACGAAGGCGGGCGATGCGACTGCGATGAGCATGATGAGTGTGATGATGATTCGGCGCATGAGTCTCCGAAAGGGTTGATTGGAGGTCGGTGCTATCCGCGAAAGACGACGATGAGCGCGACGGCAACGAGGGCGATTAACGCCTTGTTCTCGGCTGATATCGAAACGCCGGCGTCTCCTCCACTACCGATGAGAGCCTCACGTTCCTCTAACTCAGATCTGAGGCTGAGGAGGCTCTGTTGTACCTCTAAGAGTTCGCTGGTGTTGGCGGTTCGGTAGACGTATTTTGTCGTTTCCTGTTTCTGGATGTTTGAGCCATCCTTGGCCGTCATCTCGTGGATGGTGAAGGTGGTATTGTTGGCGAAATCGACTTTGTTCCCCGTGACGGTCGCCATAAAGACGGGTCCGCTGATGTTTGCGGTGTTGTATGTGGTATTCGATTCCCACGCACCACCGGGCGCGTTCCGTGCAAGGATGAGACCCTGATACGTCTGGTTTTGATAGGAGACATTCATTACCCCGCTGGAGTTGAGGCGCGGCGTATCGAAGCCCATGAGCGATAGCGCAGCCGTAGAACTGTAGAGCGTCGAGTTGTTGCCAGTCCGAGTTGCGTACTCGAACATGGCGGTATTCGCGCTAATCACGTCACTCGGGTCGATCGCCCCGCTCTCGAAGTCAGAGTACGTCGCGTTGACGAAGTTGTCCGCCTCGCTCTGGAGACTCGCGGTCTGCGTCTCGATTTTGTCCCAGCGATTGTGGTAGTCCTCGAAATACCAGATTTCGAGGTCAGTATAATTGGAATCGGGTGCTTGAATCCCGACACCGTAGCCGGTGTACCCGTTCTGACTTGGGTTCGTGCTGTTGCCATCAACACGAATGTCGTAGCTGTCGCCTGCGGCATCGTAGAGGTAGAGGTACCGACTATCACGAACATCACCATTCACGAGTGTGACGCTACTCGTGTGGTTCAGAGAACGGATGTAGTACAGATCGTCACCCGCCTCTTTCCCAGTCGTTGCGATGTAGACCCACTCTTGATTGGTGGTGTGAAGGCCCTCCGTATCCGCTGTAGACCACAGCGTTTCCGACGAACTGACTGTAGCGTTGTAGGACTCGATGAGGTTCTTCTGTTTGGTTGCGTAGTAGTCCGCAATCGCGTCGCTCGCGGCTTGCTTGGCCTGAGCCTCTGTCGAGTTATTCTGATACGCCTCTGCAACAGCAACCTGAGCTTTCTGCCAAGCGACGCTTTGTGTGTCGCTCAGGTAGTTGTCAAACGGGGCCATCCCCGCATCCGTCGTCGCTTTCTGACTAAGTGCAGCGTTATAGAGGTCAACTTTCGTCTGGTTGTCCTGCGCGTCCTTGAGGTCCTGAACAGCCTGATCGACCTGATACTGGGTCGAACACGGGTTATCAGAGTTCCCGTCGAAGGGTTGGAAGTTGAAAATGTCGTAGATGAACCCATCCAAAGTAGTGCAGTCCTCCCCAGTTGCAGCAACCGCAGGACTGGCGGTCGAGGTCGTAACGAGCACTCCGATGAGTGCAAGGGTAGTCACCCGCTTCCCCATGACCTTGACCCCGCGAGGTACGACACCAAAGAGATCGGCGAGAAGACGCCGGTCAATCATCGTCACTCGGAGGACGAAGAAGAAGGCGGCGACCAAGGCGACGGCGAGGCCAGCCGATATCTCCCCGTGAACCCCGGCGAGGTAGGCGGCAGCCACCGAGAGACCAACGGCGGCGTAGGTCGATGCAATTCGGAGCATCAGGATTCAGTCCTCCTTGAGCGCGAGATAGCCGCCAACCGCGACGACCGCGATCGCGCCGATTCCGACGCCTCCGGACGAGCCACCGAAGAAGCCGCCGCCAGACGAGACTGCCGCGACCGTCCCCACGTCGAGGGCGGACGAGTCGATCGCCGACGCAGTCCCGAGCACTTCGACGCGGTAGGTCGAGACGTTCGTCGGGTCGAGAGCATCGAACTCGTAGAGTTCAGTCGTCCCGTCCGCTGCAGAGATCTGCACGCGGTCGACTTCTGTTTCGTTACCGTCAGCGTCGACTTCGAAGACCGCGACTTCGACGGGTTCGGAAGCAGTCGCGGTGTCGTTGTCCAACTCGACGTAGAGGCTCCGCGTGTCGTTCGTCACGTCGATGGTCTGGTTTGCGAGCGAGTCGTTGCCGACGCTCGTGAAGTTCGCCGAGTCGGTCGTCACAGTCGCTGCACCGAGACCGACGAAGGCGACTGCGGCGACAGCTGCGACCAGAAGACCGACGAGCGCGAGGGTTGCGCTGCCGCGCCTCACGACTCGAACACCTCAACGAGGCCGAGCTTGTCCGCGATAACGACACCACCAGCCGCACCGACCGCCATAAGTCCGGTTTCGAGGCTACCACCGAGGAGATCAGACAGGAGCGTGATGTCGGTCGCGGCCGACAGGCCAGCGTCGAGCGATCCGACGCCCGCGCCGATGATCGCGACCGTTTCGAGGTCGAAGTCGTCGAGATCGAGGTTCATAGCATCCACCCGATCGCCATCTGCGCGGTAAGACTCACAGCGACGTAGCCGACGCCCCAGAGGTCCTGTGACTGCACGAACGAACTCACGTCACCGAAGAAGACCCAGCCGACCAACAGGCCGACCGAGGCGACGATGCTGTAGTAGTAGTAGTTGTCGAGGTCCTTCGCCTGCTGGTGCAGGGTGGACAACTCGGCGTTGTCGTTCGTGAGGATAGTGACGCCGAGCGCCCCCAACGTGAGGAGCGTCGCCAGCGTCACGTCGTTGCCCGCGAGTTGGAACGCCACGTCCGAGAGCGTCACGTCGAACAGCGACCACGATGCGATTCCTGCCATTGCCGTCGTCCCGATGAACGTCGCGACGAGCGCCGCGGCGTCCTCCGGGTCGAACTCCATTACGGACATGATACGGTGATGGCGGCCACCCGGCACGTCGTATCATTCAGGGTTTTGGCTACGAGAGGGCCACAGCAGGAACATTTTTATCTAGGCGGGTGGCCCGCCCCGTGTACAATGTTCCGCAAACTGTGCGATCGAGAAGGTACCCCAACTGTGTCGCTTGACAAGGACGAACTACGGATGGACGGCGTCCTCGACGAGGATGGAGTAGTCCCAGATGACCAAGAGATGCACATTCAGCGGGTTGGGAAGCGCTCGTACCTCGTGCGCGCAGTCGATTCCGACGGCATCCCGGAGCTCGACGAGGTGTTTCAGTAGGCCGTTTCAGACGGGTGCTCACTATGATGACTCTACTCAACCGCTTCACAGACCGAGAAAAGATACTGGCCATCCTCAGCGCCTCAACGATGTTCGTCACGGGCGTCTGGGCCGGCGTCTGGATTGTTCCGAGCGCTGCCCTCGATGTTCCGATGAACTCGCACTTCGACGGCAGACAGATGGTCAACACACCAGCGTACCAGCCCGTTCCAACGTACCTCCCGGTGCTCTCGATTCTCGTCGTTGTCTTCGCCTTGTACGCCGCGAACCACTTCTACTCGAGAGAGTCACCACCCGAACTCGCGGCAACTGATGGAGGTGAGGACCATGACGAGTAGAGACTACTCAAGACACTCCGGTAGCCCCGTACAGACCCCTTCTCAATCCCGCACCCACGGGGTTGCCCGCGAATGTATACGCCATCCTCGATGTATGCATCTTCATCGACGTCGACGGGGGACACCGTGCATAGATTCAGACCGATTCGACCAAGTGGCCGGCACGGTCGCGGTCATGGGTCACCCCCAGTATAAGAAGAATCGACGTTCGGTTACTCCAGATTCACGCAAATCGACCCCCGGTGCATACGGTGATTCATAAATGACCAAGCGAACCAGCCTGAAGTTGACCGACGAACGGCAGCTGCTCTTCGACAAAGCAAGCGAGATCGTGGCGCGAAACGCGTCAGATGACCCGCCACGGAGTGACGTGATTGACGCAGCGCTCACGCACTTGATCGAGAGCTACGAGAATCTCGAAGACGTTCGCGATGCGTATCCGCCGCAGACTGTGAAGGAGTGCTGTAATACGTCGGTGTTGGGGATGCGGTATCGGACGAGTTTGGAGAGTCGATGGAGGTGAGCTAGTCGGTTTTTAGTTCAAGACCTTAGTCCATCATCAGTTTGAGTGCCACAACTTCCTTGAGCAGAGCAGGATACAATAGTGCGAGTATCTCTTCATGACGCTTGACCGGGACGTCAATTACTTCGAGGACCGCACGATCCAGCCGACGACGTGCATCAAATCCGTCACCGAGTTGTTCGAATAAGGACGGGAATGCGGTTTCTAAGCGCTTGTGTTCGTCTTCGGTTAGAGCTGCTTCAGGTGTGTTTCGGATCAACTGCTCTGAGATGCTGGGGAAGTCAACATCCCGTACTTCTTCAAACACGCTATCAAGTAGGGACTCATCTTCTTCGTCTAACGCGAGAGGGTCAGGAACGTAGAATTTCTCGACAGTATTCCGATGATATTTCGTCCACCCACCACGGTCCGGTACTCGAGTGATTAGCATCTGAAGGAGGTTCAAACTGCTATCCATCCACATCGAAAGACGTCGTGCATCGTTCTGTTCTAACCCAGGTAAGCAAAACATCATCCCGTGGAACAGATGAGGCTCGTCGCCGTAGTAGGCAAGGTGAGAAAGACCAGAGGCAGTAAGATCCAGACGTCGCATGAACCCAAGGTGTGAAAGACGCTTCTCGGCGAGTTCGGTCCAATTTTTCTTCGGATACTCGTCGATTTCGCCCAAGTCAAAGAACCGATTCACACCGTCGAAATCATCCCGAATAACAGCGTACTCCTCTGAACTGCTTAGGTCGAGACTGGTAGTATATGGAATTCGGTGGAATGCTGGTTCTACCTTCGATTTTGGAATCTCGATAGTCTCGTCTATGAATCGGTGTCTAGCGGTGACTGATTCTTCCGATGAATCATCTACAACCCAAACGTCGCCTTTGTGCAAACTCGAATTCGGGTTGTTCAGTATTGCTGCTTTACAGTCAGGAGCGTTTCCACCGAATCCCAGTCCACCGGTCAACCAAGGGTCTTTGAGATCTCCCAGTCGAGTGAACACGTCCTTTCCTCGTATCTGATACCACAAGTCGAACATCTCGTGGTTGTCGACAGTGAATGGCGCGAACAGGTTGTGTTCTTCCAATTCACTGGTAGGGAATCTTCGTGTAGTGTATCCTTCCCCATTGTAGTCTTTTGAGACACTCTCACTCGATTTGACCTCGCCCTCAGCGAGTATTTTTGCATCGTTCAGTAGGTCTTCTGGGTCGATTTTGGTAAGACCATTTAGGTTGGTGTATGCCGTACTGGAGCCCTCAGAATCACGCTCCTTTTCAGCCACGATCAGTATCTCACGAAGGTCAGTATCCTCGCTGAAATTAGGTGCGTCAGTCCGAGCAAGAATATGCTGGATGTTGTAGTCGTTTATCAGCATTTCACGAACACCCGAGTCCGTGGTTTTGTTGAGAGTTGATGCTGGAACGACCGCCGCGATCTTTCCACCTGGCTTCAGGAACTTGTCTGCAAGGAAGAAGAAATAAGAGCAGAACGACATTTTCCCGTGGATTTGGCCCTTCGAATCACGTCGAGAGAAGCGGTCACGTAGTCGTCCCTTGTACCCATCTGCAAAGCGTGCGATGGATTCCTGCCGCGAGTACGGCGGGTTCATAATCACGACGTCCACGTAATCCAAGTCCATCTCCTTACCGGACACCGCATCCATAGCGATACTCCCACCCTCAACCACTTCATCAGATACGTCGGGAGAATTGTCGCCAGAGAATTCATGAAGACCCCGTTGCTCGCTTGCTTCGGGAAGTACGAACGAGAGCGGACTGATCGTGCTACCGGGTTTGAGTTTGGTGCTGTCTTCAATGCCGATATTCACTTCGTCCGTCTCATAAACCGGTGCTTGAAGTGCGAGATGTATACAAGAAAGATGCGCTGCAAACGGCATCACGTCAATTCCCGTGATGTCTTTCTCAACGAACTGACGGTGCGTCTCTTCTCCGAACACCCCTGTGAGTTCGCGTTTCCGCATATAACTCGCTGCAAGCAGCGTTCCACTCCCACAGGCAGGGTCCATGACCCGATCATCCGCATCCTCAATTGCGAGGTGCGCGAGGATGTCTGCTGCCTTGTTCTTTGTGTAGTAAGCAGCGACTTTCTTTCGTGCAGAGATTGGAATCAGTTCGTGGAAGACCTTCCCCAGAATGTCGTGGTTTATCCGTTCTGGGCTTAGGGCGTAGATTGCTTTGATTGCATCTCGAAGAAGAGGGAGTGACTCTTGCGGTAGGTCATCGACAATTTTGAAACTGTAGACCGGTGTGTAGTCGTACTCCAGAACCAGTTCGAAGTAGTCTCCGAGGTCTCCAGGAGACTGTAAATCGTTCGGCTGAATGTCTGGGAAGTCCTTGTGAGCAGAAAGAACACGGTAGAATGTAATCTGGTTTGTGAGTAGGAACCCAGCTGCTTCGCGAGCAGCCTGTTGTTCTTCTTCGTCGTCTTCAGGTGTCGCTCCAAGGACGTTTCTGAACAGGTTTTCATCAGGTGCCGCTTCTAACTCCTCATTGAGTTTATGAGCAGTTTGCCGAAGGACTCTACGACTTCATCGGGGTCGGCTTCAGGAGAACGCTTCTGTTCGATATTCTCTTAATCCAAGCTGGGATTTCCTCCAATCGGAGGTTGACCATGTCGGTCGGCTTGTCACGTCTGAGAAATGCACAACTGTACTTGTGACCCGACAAGACTGACTCAGCTACATTTTGGCCGAGGCGACTCTGTGCACCTTCAGTCTTCAGTTCCATTGGGTAGGTGATCAGAAATGAGCCATTGACCCCAGTGAGCTGGCCATAATCACGCGCCTCACCAAAACCTTCCCACTTGTTATCTTCCCACTTGGCTTCACCAACATACGTGCCGCCATTATCGAGTTGGAAGTCGGGCTGTGAGCGAGTTCCTGGTGTTGAGATAGAGACCTGCGTAACCGTATTGACGCCATGCTGACGGAGGTAGTCAGCCATCAAATCGGTTATTCCGTCTTCCGTTGCGGACATTGATAGATAGAGTGACCTTCCAACACCGGACACATAAATTGTGTCTCTCGTTGGTACGGGGGTGGTTCCTGGTGAATTGAGATTGGACTAATTCTTTTCTCTCCCGATTGTTCTCTGGAGTTGAATCTCACAGGAGTCAATAGTACTCATTGACAGTCCGATAGCGGTGGAAATCTTGAATTTTGTTTCCGATCTCGAGCCCATCTTCTCACGTTCGTACGGTGTTGCAACGACACGTCCAGAACTATCGTACACCTTCGCAACAACAAAAAACGGATTAGAGTAACTATTTGTATTCTTTACTGAGCCCGTAACGGTGACACGGGTCCGTCCTCCGAATTCAGATACTGATAAATCCTTATCCACCACCTCAAATCCTCTTTGATCCCCTAAGTCAGGGTAGCCAATTTTCGTGTCCCACTCGATTTCCAAGTCAGACTGCGGATGCAAACTGAATGGCTCAAGATTGGGTGAGATTCTCCATGGTAGTTTTGAAAGGTGATCAATTTCAGATGTGTATCTGAAATGGACTCCTACAGTCCTGTAGAACTCAGATGGGACTGCGAACCACACTTCTCGTGGCGAAATAGAGACAATACTGTATTTGACGGTTGCAAGTGCAGCATCTTGACATTTGCTCGCTCGGGTATCGTAAAGAGTTCCAATCGCTTCAGCGGAAATCGGTTCGTCTAGTTCCGTATCAAATACGACTTCAGCAGTTGGAACCCAGAATTCTTCAAATGGATTTGGTTTCCCAGCAATGACCCATTGAGACCGAACTTTTGAGTCGGAGAAAACGCCATCTAGTGGGATTCTCTCAAGAGACCTATGAATGAGCCATGTAAAATTGGACTTCCCGATAGCCCATAATCTACCCTTCCATGCTCTCCAAAATCTAGGCGGATGGTGTGTCGCACTAATTGTATCATACCCAGTCTGAAGTATGATTTCACCACTTCGCGGTCCATGGTGTGAACATGAAATTTCATACCCAATTTCATATTTTCTAAATGGCTCTAACTCCAGTTTTCCTGAAAAGAGCCTGTAATCGCCTCCAGAATGGACTGCACCGTCAATTGTAAGCCTGTGTATTGACCCCTTGGCACCAAGATACCCATTCTCAGAATATTCTACATCAATTGGCTCATTGGAAGATGTGGTACCATCTGAATCGAATTCCCAAGTAGGGAATTCCACTCGGAGAAAGACGTCTTCTGCGGGTCGCCAGCCAGAATTCTGGATTCCAAATTTAGCATGGCCGATTATTGAGCCACCTGATCGACGGATGGAAGAAACGTTCTGAGATACGGATAACGATGGTCGACGAAACGTAAACTGGTATATCGCAAGAAGTGCTGCACTAATCGAAGCAATACCAACAATGACCGTTAGTAAACTTGGTTCGGTCGCACTGGTCACAGTTTTCCTCCGAGAGGTTGCATCGGTCTAACCTTATCTGGCGGCCTTGGCTTCGGGATTGGCCGAATCAAACTCGCATTCACTTTTCCTTCGAGATACAGTCGTCCCCACACAGTAATCTCGAACATATCGGCATCGGCGTCGTCGATGAAGGGTGCCGCCAAACCGGCATGACTCAGTACACGGCACCGTTCTCTCACTTGATGTAGAGTCGTCTCCTCACCAAGCTCCCAGTGAATCGTATCTGGTGAACCCCAGTCGTTCTCGAGGAGATACTCGAGAATCCGATCATCCCAGATGGTCATCCAGTCGCCTGACTTCCGCATCTCAGATTGAGTCACGCAGACGCAGAGCCCTCTTCGCCATTCTCGCCGTTCAGCTCTTCAGCGCTGAGTTCGCCTTCGAGATAGCTTTCGCCGGTAGCCGTGATGACGTAGACACCATTACCGAGGTGCTGGAGTAGCCCCTTCTCGTTGAGCTTCGAGAGCCGCCGTGAGAGCGACGAACGAGATACCTGGAAGTATTCGGTGTCTTTCATCGCGGCGGCGCTCGCCGACTCGTGTTCCCGTGCCCACTCGAGGATTCGGTCGTCCCATATCGTCATCCACGATGCAGACTTTCTCATTACGTGTACGTATACGCTGGTTTGGTCTATCGCCGACGAATCGTGCTTTAGCAATCCAAACATCTGTTCTCAAACTAACGGTGCATTTATGCACAGTTAGTGTTATGGTAGACTCACGGAACCCTGAGAGACACCGTCGGCTGGAGATGATTTTTGTAGGCCCTGAGCGCGGTGGGTCCAGCACCGCTCTCAGGGAGGGTCCGTCAATAGCCATGACGGAAGCCAAAACCACGGGTGTTACCACCCGCATAGCGACCGATGCAGCACAGTTTGATAAGAGCGACGAGTCCACGTGTGAGGTCTGTCTCCTCCGCCCGGCGGTCGGCGTCGATGCCGAGACTCGCCTGAGCGTCTGTCGGAAGTGCGCGGCGCTGGAGGTCGACAGATGAGCCACTCCGCGTGCAGGCGTCCCTGCCGCGCGTGTGACAGACTCCGCGGTCTCGACGACGACGGTCATTGTTCTGAGTGCCGCCGCGTCGAACGTCAGCTCGTGACCGACGGCGGGCAGGCCGATTCTACTCGTCCTGCGTTCATCGATCCGCTGACCGAGTGGGTTGAGTGTCACTTCTGCGGGCGAGTTCTGGAGCCGACGGAGTGCGACGGCTTCGATCTCTCGACCGAAGACGAGTATTATCCGCGAATGGTTCCGGTCTGCCCCGAGCACGACGGAGGATGCAGATGACGTACTACCCAACGTGTGCGGTCTGTCGGATGGAAGTCGATCCGTCTGAGGACTACGTCTCTGTCGAAGCGGAGTACAGGTTCACCGCCGACCGGAACGATGTCGACGACTACTACCTGCATTGGCGATGCGCCATGTCTGTCTTCGACGGGTGGGGTGAGCCATGAACGGACCCTCAGAACTCAAGCCCCGCGAGGCCGTTCGCCGCTATCTTGACCGTCGTGGGACGGAACTCTCGGAGTCGAGCATCAAGACCTACAGGTACCGTCTGAAACTCTGGGTCGAATGGTGTGAGGACCAGAATATCGAACGCGTCTCTGACCTGAACGGATGGACGTTCGAGCAGTTCGAGGCCTTTCGCGCCGGTCAGGGTATCGCCTCACCTACTCTCCATGGCGAGATGGAGACGCTACTCGGGTTCATCGAGTACCTCGAGCGCATCGAGGCGGTCGAAGACGGTCTCTCGAAGAAGGTCCACGTGCCGAGTGTCCCGATGTCGGAGCGGTCGCGAGACACGATGTTGGTTCCCGACGACGCGCTTCGATTGCTTCGGTACTACCGGTCACACAGTAGCGTCCGCGGGACTCGGTTCCACGCGGTTCTCGAACTCGCGTGGCACACGGGCGCTCGTCTTGGTGCCCTTCGTGGGCTCGATCTGCGCGACTACTACCCCGATGAGCAGTATGTCGAGTTCGTCCACCGACCGGAGTCCGAGACGCCGCTGAAGAATCAGATGAATGGCGAACGTACGGTTTCGCTCTTGCCGGAGGTCGTCGAGTCGCTGAACACCTACATCGAGAAGTTCCGGCCAGACGGTCACGACGACTTTGGTCGCTCTCCGCTGTTCGTGACGCACCACGGGACTCGTATCTCGAAGAACGGCTTTCGGGGGTGGATGTATCAGGCGACGCAGCCGTGTGTTGCCGGTCCGTGCCCGCACGAGTACGAGAAAGATTCCTGCGAGTTCGCGGGGTCATACACACAGGGTAGCAAGTGTCCGTCTTCTCGATCACCGCACCACATTCGAACGGGGTCGATTACGTGGCACAGAGATCGCGGGTTCCCTGCGGAGGTGACCGCGGAGCGCGTGAATGCGTCTCAGGAGGTTATTGAACAGCATTACGACAAAGCGTCCCAGCGCGAACGGATGGAGCTTCGCCGCCGTCCTCACCTGGACAAACTCCGGATTGAGTGAGCCATGAGTAGGAATATCTCAGTTCGACCGATAGAGGTAGTGGAGAGTCGGCTACTGATGGGTAAGGACAGCCCGGGCGGTCCCATTGGGTTTATAAATAAAACAACCCGTTTTGCTGCTACTTCCCACCCCAACAGAGAGGAGTCTCAACTCGGTTTTACCCCGGCGACGTGTTTCGACGCGAACGCGACACTCGAGCATCCAACGCGTCCGAGAGACACGCAAACTCCGTCGCAAACAGTCGGCGGCCCGGTCCCACGGGACGGCGGCGAGAAGATTTTTGCGGTGAGCGGGAATCCACTCGATTACGGTGTCAATTCAACCACTCGACGTTCTCGGCGGCCTCATGTTCCTCGCGGGAGTCCTGCTCATCACGGGCCTCATCGCGACCGGTAGCACCAGCAGCCAGCGACTCGAAACCGGCGCGATGCTCATGGTGTTAGGAACTGCCGCCGTGGCGGGACCGCGAGCGTACCGCAGGGCGCTCGACAGAACGGGATAGCCGGGTCCCCCGCGAGCGTTACGCGGTGGGTGGACGGACCGCGGCGTCGGTCGTCGTCGACGCCGGCGTCGAGGAGGGATTCCTCGCTACCGCCGATGCCGTCGAGTTGTTCGTCGCCGATTCGACTGTCGCAGTGCCACTCGAAGCGGCCTTCGCGTCGACCCACGACTCGTACTCCGATTGGGTCATCACGACGACCTGCCCGTGCATCCTGCTGTGTCCCGTTCCACAGAGTTCGGCGCAGTAGAGGTCGTACTCGCCGGTCTGGGTCGCGCGAGTGCGTGCGACCTGCTCCTGACTGGGGAAGATGTCCTGTTTGACGCCGAGGCCGGGGACGTATATCGAGTGGATGACGTCCTCGGACTCCATCACGAGACGTACGTCTCTGTCCTGCGGGATGACGAGGCGGTTCTGCGTGGTGATGTTCTCCTCTGGATAGCGGAACTCCCAGCCCCACTGGTACGCGACGACTTCGACCTCCATGTCGGCGGTGTCATCGCCCGAAGCGGCGGCGACAGCGGGCGTGAGGTAGGGGTTCGTGAGGACGTAGTAGCCGGAGATACCGACGAAGACGAGGATGACCGCCGTCGCCACAGTCCACGTAATCTCCAGTGCGGGGTCGTCGGTGGTGGGCTTCGGGTCGTCGTTGTTGCGGAAGCGATAGATGGCGTAGAAGAGGACCAACTCCACGAACAGCGTGAGCGGGAGGGCGACGTAGAGTAGCTGCGTGTTGAGTTCGTCAATCGCCGCGCGATTGATAGACTGCGCGGCGACCGGTGCCGCCACGAGCGCGAGAGCCATCGCAACGAGAGCGAATTTGACGAGCGGCCGAAGGCGACTCATTGAGTCGGGCTACCACGCGAAGGGCCAAATAGGTTGGTCACCGCTGTCTGTTGGTTTTTCGAGACAGTTCGGTTTGTCGCACCGGTTCATCCCGTGCAACCTAGTTTTATTTCCGGTCACAGTGAACGTCACGTAATGGCACTCACTGCGGGTCTCTCCATCGGTACGAAGGGCGGTGAGTCGACCCGATGACGAGCAGAGCACTCGTCGAGATGGCCGCGCTCGCGCTCGTCGTGTTCTCGGTCGGAGCGTTGTGGGTGCGACTCCGACGCGAGAAGACCATCGAGAGCGACGGTGGCGCGACCATCCAAGAGAGCATCAGCGCCGAACTTGGACGGTTCCAGAGACAACTGCTCCGCATCCTGACGACGACTGACCACCGCGAAATCGGTATCCTCTACATCCTCTTCGGGACGCTCGCTGGCGTCTGGGGCGGTATCGACGCGATGATGCTCCGAACGGAACTTCTCACCCCGCCCGCGGATATCTGGACGCCGGAGACCTACAACGCGCTCTTTACGACGCACGGGCTGACGATGCTCATCTTCTTCGTGCTTCCCGTGTTCTTCGGCATCGCGAACTACTTCATCCCGCTTCTCATCGGCGCGGACGACATGGCGTTTCCCCGCGTCAACGCCATCGGGTTTTGGCTCCTCCCGCCCGCACTGTTGCTTGTCCGGATGGGGCTCTTCGTCCAGGTCGGCGGCCAGTTTCTCGGCCTGTTCTTCCCGGAGGAGACGATTCGGTTCTTCCTCAGCCTCCGCGAGGTCGGCGTCGGCTGGACGCTCTACGCGCCGCTTTCGGTACAGAGTCAGAACCCACAGCTCGACCTGTTGCTTCTCGGCCTCCATCTCAGCGGTATTTCGACGACCGTCGGGGCTCTCAACTTCATCGTGACTATCGTCCACGAGCGCGGCGAGAACGTGACGTGGGCGAACCTCGACATCTTCTCGTGGAACATCCTCGTGACGAGCGGACTCGCGCTGTTCGCATTCCCGCTTCTCGGGAGCGCGCTCGTCATGCTCCTCCTCGACCGCAACTTCGGGACGACGTTCTTCGCCGTCGAAGGCGGCGGCGCGATTCTGTGGCAACACCTGTTTTGGTTCTGGGGCCACCCGGAGGTCTACATCCTGTTCCTCCCCGCAACGGGCTCATGAGCACGATTCTCCCGAAGTTCGTCGGGCGGAAGCTCTTCGGCTACCGCTTTATCGTCTACTCGACGCTCGGCCTCGGCGTCCTCTCGTTCGGGGTCTGGGCGCACCACATGTTCGTCACGGGCGTCGACCCCCGAATCAAGGCGTCGTTCATGGCCGTCTCCATCGCAATCGCCGTCCCCAGCGCCATCAAGGTCTTCAACTGGCTGGCGACGATGTGGGAAGGCGACATCCGGATGAGCGCCCCGTTCATGCTCTGTGCGGGCAGTATCTCGACGTTCATCATCGGCGGCGTCACCGGCGTGTTTCTGGCGGTCATCCCCGTCGACATCCTCTACCACGGCACGTACTACGTGGTCGGCCACTTCCACCTCATCGTCGTCGGCATCATCCCGTTCATGATGGTCGCCGCGAGCTACTACTGGTATCCGCTCATGACCGGCCGCTGGTACGACACGCGGCTGGCGAAGTTCCAGGCCGTGCTCATGATTGTCGGGTCGCTCGTGACCTTCATGACGCTCCTCATCATCGGCGGGGTCGGCCTGCCGCGGCGGCAGGCAATCTACCCACCGGAGTACCAGTTCGCAAACCAGATTGCGACCGTCGGCGCGTACGTCATCGGGCTGAGCGTCCTGCTGTGGCTCTACAACGTCGTGGTCTCGTACTGGCGAGGCGCGCCGGTCGAAACGACTGACCCGTGGAACCTCAAGGCGACGAGGCAGTTCACGAAGGAGTGGCAGTGGTTCGAATCCCGGATGGTCGCGCAGTACGGACTGTCGCCGGCCACGCCGTCGTCGGTTCGGCGGTCGTTCGACCCGTCCGCGGAACCGGAGGGGCTGGCGGGCGGTGTCGGCTCGGTCATTCAGGACGTGTCTCGGAAGGCTTCGGCGGCCGCCGTCGGCGGCATCGTCGGCACGCTCCTCATGACCGGCGGCCTCGGGACGGCGGTGTTCATCGACGTGCTCGACCCGGCCTCGTTCGGTGAAATCGCGGAACTCGTCGGGCTCCCGGCGAGTCCCGTCCTCGGCTCCCTCCTCTTTCTCGTCGGCGGCACGGTCACGTGGCCGCTTCTCTTCCTCGCCTTCCGCGAGTTCCTGCCCGGGCGGTTGCTCTTCGAACGCGGACTGGTGTTCTCGACGCTCATCTGGACCGGGTTCGTCGTGGCGTTCTACACCGGCCAGCAGGGACTCGGTCTCGTCGGCTACCTCGCGTTCGGCCTCGTCGCCCACTGGTCGTACGGGCTCGGGCTGACCGTCACCTTCCAGTACCTGCGGTCGAGACAGCGGGCCGCGCTGGGAGGTGGAAAATGAGTCGGAGCGGCGATTCGGTGCTGTTTACCTACATCGCACCTTTCCTCGGCGTGTTGCTCGTCGCCGTCGGCATCGCCGCGGCCGTCCCCGCCACGTACGACGTGATTCAGGACGACATCACGACCTGCGGGACGCCCACTATCGCGGTCGATTCGCCCGAAGAGACCACGGCCCGTTTCGGTGAGGACCCGCGACCGAATCTGACGCGGTTCGCCTACGAGGACCTCTCGGAGGCCGAACAGGAGGCGTTCAGGGACGCCCTCGACGACTCAGTCGGAGAGTCCCGCGTCGACGGCGAGTTCCCACACTACGGCGCGTTCCTGAACGGGAGCCTCGTCACCTACGAGGGCGAGCGCCACTACACGACCGTCGTCGCCGAGAACCCCTGTTTCGTGGCCGCGCCGCTCCAACTGCCGCTGGGCGTGTTCGCAATCGCCCTCGGGGGCATCGGCATCCTGACGCCGCCCGCGTATCGAAAACTGGTCGCGC
This sequence comes from Haloferax sp. ATB1, assembly GCF_000730175.1. NCBI lineage: Archaea > Methanobacteriati > Methanobacteriota > Halobacteria > Halobacteriales > Haloferacaceae > Haloferax > Haloferax sp. ATB1. The sequence goes on from NZ_JPES01000077.1 coordinate 34,567, forward strand.
TCGAAGAAGGCGCGGAGTGAGAGGAGGCGGCGCAGGGCCGCCGTCGCCGCGGACACCTCAATCTTCTCCAGCCATCTCCCCAGTCGCCTCAGCCGAGTTCCGCGCCGACGTAGACGACGGCGACGAGGAATATCCAGACCACGTCCACGAAGTGCCAATAGAGGGCGACCGTCCGAACCGACGTGTCCCGCTCCGCCGTGTACTGCCCGCGGAGCGCGCGCCCGAAGACGAGTATCAGGAGCAGGACACCGAGCGAGACGTGCAGGCCGTGAAGGCCCGTGAGACCGTAGAAGGCGCTGGCGAACGCGCCGCTCGTGAGCGTGAACCCCTCTTCCGCGATGAACTCGTAATACTCGAGCACCTGCCCGCCGAGGAACACGACGCCGAGGACGACCGTCGCGGCCATGCCGCCGAGGAAGCCGCGGCGATTACCGGCTTCGAGGGCGTGGTGGCCGTAGTGGAGCGTGACGCTGCTCACGACCAACAAGAGCGTGTTCACGAGGACGAGCGAACCGAGTAGGTGCGGGAGTTCGGTCGGGGGCCACGTTCCGACGCGGATGAACCCGTAGTAGACGAACCCCGCGAGGAACGTCGCCACGTCGGAGACGAGAAACAGCACCATCCCGCTGACGTACATCGGCTCGCGGTCGGTCGTCGAGGCGTCCCAGTAGTCGGCCAGAAACGCCTCGTACGTCCACCCGGCGATGCCGCCGAGGAATCCGAGGACGCCGAGGCCGACGAGAACGAGCGGAATTGCGGTCGGCACGAGGGACGAGCCCACGAGAAAGAGGCCGGCACCGGCGTACAGTCCAGCGGCACCGCCGGCGGTGACAAGCGGCCACCGACTCGTGTGTTCGTGTTCGCCGGTCGCCGACCCGACCGCGGTGTCGCTCAGTCCCATGCGAAACCGGTGGGTCTCGGGTCACAATAAACACCCGGACGACGGGGTCGTCAGGCGCGGGCCACCGTGACAAACGGGGTGACCGGAGGCGCATCGACGGCGGCGGCGTCTGCTTCGCTCTCGTTCGTCTCGTTCGTCCGCTGGACGACGTAGCGCTGGCCGACCATCGGGTCCAAGAGGCTGTCGACGGGCGCGCGGTCGTCAGTGAGAAGCGGCACGTCGCCGGTGGGTTCGTCGTTCCGGTAGGACGTGAGTTCGGCCGCGAGGTCGATGCCGATGTCGCGGCGCTGATTACGCGCCTGTAGCTCCTCGGCCGTCACGAGCGTCTCGTCTTTCGTCGCCACGACCTCGATATTCTGGACGACGACGCTCCCCGCGGTGGGGAAGCTGTACACCTGCGGGTAGACCGACTGCATCGTCTTGTACTCCGCGCGGTAGAACTGCGAGGCCGGGCCGCTCGGCGCGGAGATGATGTTGGCGAACAGGACGCCGTCCTCGTCGAGGCGGTCCGACGTGAGCTGCATGAACTCCTGAGTCGTCAACTGGAACGGGACCTTGTCCTTCCGGTAGGCGTCGAGGACGATGAGGTCGTACGTCCGGTTCGTCTCTCTGAGGTACTGCCGGCCGTCCATCGTGTGGACGTTGAGCCGCGGCGACTCCTCGACGCCGAAGTACTCCTCGGCGACGGAGACGACCTCGGGGTCGAGTTCGACCACGTCGACGGTCACGTTCGGATACTTCTCCAAGAAACACGCGCGGGCCGGTGAACCCGCCGCCGCCGACGAACAGCACCCGGTCGATGTCGTCGGACAACAGGAAGGGGACGTGGAAGTACGAGGTGTAGTCGAAGACGTGGCGCGTCGGGTCGTCGAGGTCCATCGCGCTGTGGGGCTGGCCGTCGAGGTAGAGCGTCCGCGTTCCGCCCGCGTCGGCGACGCGGAGCTCCTGATAGGCGGTCTGGGTGTGGTAGACCGTCGTGCCGCGGGAGTCGAGACCGACGCCGCCGGTCAGCGACGCGAGGACGAGGAGGGCGGCGATACTGACGCTCCAGACCGCCTCGTCGCGGCCGATGTTTGGCCGGGCGAGCGCGAGCGCCGTCACGACCGAGATGAGTCCGAAGACCAGCCCGATGTTGGTGACGCTCAGCGAGGGGATGAGGAAGTAGGTGGTGGCGAACGCGCCGATGATGCTGCCGACGGTGCCGACGGCGTAGACGTGGCCCGACGCCGCGCCCACGTCGGACCGCCCGGAGAGTTCGGCCGCGTAGGGACTGATGAAGCCGAGGAAGTAGGTCGGCGGGCCGAACAGGAGCGTAATCGCCGGGAGCGACGCGAATCGGCTCGGGAGCGGGAGGCTCGCCGTCGACTGGATGAACAGGTCGCCGAGGAGGATGACGCCCGCGATGTAGGCCGCGGTGCCGATGAAGACGCGGACGAGCGCGCCGTTCGACGCCGCTGCGGCCCGCTGCCCGCCGCGGTGGTAACCGAGGCTCAGCGCCGCGAGGAAGACGCCGATGATGCTCCCCCACGTGTAGATGCTGCTACCGAACTCGGGGGCGACCATCCGACCGGCGAGAATCTCCAAGCCCATGCTCGTGACCCCGGAGACGAACACCGCAAGTTCGGGACGCGTCATCCGGAGCCACGAGCCGGCGGCGGTCGATGCCATGTCAGTATGCCAAGGGGCGCGGCCGTATTAATTCACGCACGGCGGCGAGCCGGACGACGCGTAGGGGTGGTCGACCCCGCCGGCTCCGCGACGCACTCGCGCGAACCTTCTTATCTGATGACGGGGCCAGCCCGTCCCGTGTCCTCCCTCGTCGCCGCGTCCGACCTCGCCCGCGCCGCGTACTGTCCGCGACAACTCTACTACGCCCGCCGCGACGACGACCGAGCGCCGCCGCCCGCGGTTCGCGACGTTCGCGCGCTCGCCTTCGAGTATCCCGCCCTGCTCGACGGCCCCGCCGACGAACTCGCGGCCCGACCGATTTCGGTGTCAGCGTCGGCGTACCGCGAGAACCTCGCTCGCCTCCGCGAGCGCGACGACTGGGACGCGCTCACCGACCCCGTCGCCCGCGACGTGCTCCTCGCGGGGAAAGACTGCCGCGGCATCGCGCACAAACTCGTGCGGTCGCCCGACGACGGCGACGATGGCCGGCCAACCGCCGGTTCCGTCGCTCGTCTCGCCGGGCGAACCGCCCGAGCACGGCGTCTGGGAACCGCAGCGCGTCAGGGCCGTCGCGCTGGCGAAGGCGCTCGCGTGGGAGCGCGAAACGTCGATACCGCGGGCGCTGGTCGAGTACCCGAGAGTCGGCGTCGTCCGGACGGTCAGGCTCACGACCGGGAACAAGGCGGCCTACCGCCGGGCGCTCCGCGTCGCCCGCAACCTCGATTTCGTCCCGTCGCGGCTCCGCGACTCCTCGAAGTGCGAGTCGTGCGCCTATCGGGAGCGGTGCGGGGTGAAAACGTGGTCGTTGGCGTCGCTACTCGGCCGGTGAGGTTAGGCTACGCGTCGGCGGCGTGTTCGTCTAACCACGCCTCGATATCGTCTGCCATCGCGCCGCGGCGGTGGACGACGCCGCGACCGGGGTCGACGACGGTGCTCTCGGTGCCGGGGGTCGTCCCACCGTCGAGGACGACGGCGACGGCGTCCCGAATCTCGTCGGAGAGCTGCGAGGGATGCGTGATGCTCCCGGTTCCGGAGCGGTTGGCGCTGGTCGCCGTGACGGGTGTCCCGGCCGCGCGGAAGAGGTCCAAGGCGAGTTCGTGGTCGGGAACGCGGACGCCGACGCGCTCTTTCCCGGCGACGAGCGCGTCCGGCAGACTGTCGCGTCGCTCCACGACGACCGTCACCGGACCGGGGAGGAACCGGCGCATGAACGTCTCCTCGCGCTCGTCGGCGACGACGTGCGCCAGCGCGGCGTCCACGTCGGGGAAGCCGGCGGAGAGCGGTTTGTCTCGGTCGCGGCCCTTGATGTCGAAGACGCGTTCGACCGCGTCGGCGTTCGTCGCGTCCGCGCCCATGCCGTAGACCGTCTCGGTCGGATAGACGACCGCCTCGCCGCGGCGAATGGCGTCGGCGGCACGCTGTACGTCGTCGTCACTCATGGACGAACTGACGCGCAACGGGCGAAAAAGCGTGACGAAACGGCGATTCCGTGCGGGGCGGAGAAGCGGGGCAGCGCAGGACGGCGCGGCGGGAATCGAGCGCGTGGCCTACAGGCCGGCGAGCGCGTCCGCGAGTTCCTCGTAGTCCGGGAAGTCCGGCCACTCGTCGGCGACCCAGCGGTACTGGACCGTTCGCTCCTCGTCGAGGAGGAACACGGCGGGGCGGTGTTCGGTGACGCCGGTCATCCCGTCGAGGTCGTGTTCGAGGTCGTAGTCGGCCGCGACGCCGGCCGCGGGGTCAGAGAACAGGCGGGCGTCCACGTCGCGTTCTTCGAGGAACGACTTGTGCTCGTAGGGCGACGAGATGGAGACGCCGACCGCCTGCACGTCCTCCGGGACGCCGCGGTCGCGGAGTTCGTTCCAGACGTACGTCGCCGGGAACGCGCCCGCCATCGTGTGGAACACGAGGAGGACGGGGCCGTCGGCGGCGACGTCGGAGAGGGACGCGTCCTCCCAGAACTCGTCGTTGACGAGCGGACGGGTGAAGTCCGGGGCGGTGTCGCCCGGTTCCGGCGCGTCGTGCTCGGGGAGGTCGACGACGTCGAAGTCGACCATCAGGCTCCCTCCCCGTAGGTGTTTTCGAGGTACTCGACGATGTTCGCCGACTCGGACATCGTGACGCCGGTGTTGTCGTCCACGATGGCCGGAACCGAGCGCTTGCCCGAGACGCGCTTGACGACGTTCCGGTCGGAGTGCATCGGCTCGACGAACCGCGACTGGTAGGCGAGACCCTGCTCGTCGAGCGTGCGGACGACCCGCTCGCAGTACGGGCACGCCTGCAGTCGGTACAGCGTAATCGCCGGTTGCTCGTCGGACATGGGCGGCTGTTGGGAAGAGCGTCGCCTAAGCCCTTCGCTCGCGGGCATCCGCGCCGCAATATCGGTTCGGCGACGTACCGCCTCGGCCAGCTAGACGGTGTCACGCCGAGCCGGGGGCATCGAATCGGCGTTCTCGCGGTTCGCCAACGGGGTCGACGAGGGCGGACGAGACGCCGACCGAGAGGGGTTCGAGGGCAACTCTTAATTCCGGTCCCGCGCAAGACAGTGTAGTTACATGGGTTTGCCGCCGCTACAGTTACCACCAGCCACGACACTCGCGGCCGCACAGGTCTCGAACATTCCGCTGGACGATACGACGATAACGGTCCTCGGCGTGATCGGAATCATCGTCCTGATCGGCCTCTCGGCGTTCTTCTCCTCGTCCGAGATTGCGATGTTCTCGCTCGCAAAACACCGCGTCGACTCGATGGTCGAAGACGGTGTGCCGGGCGCGGAGCGGGTGAAAGCGCTCAAAGACGACCCGCACCGGCTTCTCGTGACTATTCTGGTTGGAAACAACATCGCGAACATCGCGATGTCCTCGATATCGACCGGACTGCTCGTCTTCGTCGGCTTCCAACAGGGAGAGGCGGTCGCAATCGCGACGTTCGGGATTACGGCGGTCGTCCTGCTGTTCGGCGAGAGCGCGCCGAAGTCCTACGCGGTCGAAAACACCGAGTCGTGGGCGCTCCGAATCGCGCGGCCCCTCAAGTACGCCGAGCTGCTGTTGCTCCCGCTCGTCGTCTTCTTCGACTACCTGACCCGCGTCATCAACAAGGTCACCGGCGGTCAGACCGCCATCGAGACGACCTACGTCACCCGCGACGAGATTCAGAATCTCATCGAGACGGGCGAGCGCGAGGGCGTCATCGAGGAGGAAGAACGCGAGATGCTCGACCGCATCTTCCGGTTTAACTCGACGATCGCCAAGGAGGTCATGACCCCGCGCCTCGACATGACCGCCGTCCCGAAGGACGCGACCATCGACGAGGCCATCGAGACGTGCGTGCAGGCCGACCACGAGCGGGTCCCCGTGTACGACGGTAACCTCGACAACATCATCGGCATCGTCAACATCCGAAACCTCGTCCGCGAGAAGTACTACGGCGAACGCGGCGTCGGCATCGCAGACATCGTCTCGCCGACGCTCCACGTCCCCGAGTCGAAGAACGTCGACGAACTCATGGCCGAGATGCAGGACACTCGGATGCAGATGGTCGTCGTCATCGACGAGTTCGGGACCACGGAGGGGCTCATCACCCTCGAAGACATGGTCGAGGAAATCGTCGGCGACATCCTCGAAGGCGACGAAGAAGAGCCGTTCGAGGCGGTCGACGAGAACACCTACCTCGTCCGCGGCGAGGTCAACATCGACGAGGTCAACGAGATGCTCGACATCGAACTCCCCGAGGGCGAGGAGTTCGAGACGCTCGCCGGCTTCATCTTCAACCGCGCCGGCCGCCTCGTCGAGGAAGGCGAGGAGATCAGCTACAACGACATCGTCATCCGCATCGAGCAGGTCGACAACACGCGCATCATGAAAGCGCGCATCCGGACCAACGCGGGCATCGAAGCCGCCGACGGAAACGGCGGCGACGACGAGAACGGCGGCGACGAGGAAGCGGAAGTCGAGCCCGACACCTGATCGGTCCTGACCGGTCCGACCTGACTGAACCCGTTCGTCTCGACGACCGATCCCGTTTCGTCCCGACATCCGAGCTCGTTTCGTCCCGACATCCAACTGGACTCGTTTTCGAACCGTCGTCCGCCGTGAGTCACCCGAGGAGCGTAAAGGAGAGAACCACGAGCACCAGCGACGCCAGCGCGAGGAAGGCCAACCCGGTCGCGTCGGCGGTGCCGTCGCCGAGGCGTCGCGCCCGCCCGCGGAAGCGAATCGCCAGCGCGAACGCGCCGAGACCGACGCTCCCGAAGGCGAACCCGCGGAGCGAGATACCGGTCACGACCGCCATCGCGACGTGGTAGACGCCGAAGACGGCCCAGAGGGCAGAAACGAGGGTGGCGAGCGCGACGCGGATCCCACGAACGTTCACAGACCGAGTACGCTCGACACGAGCGTAAAGACGCCGTAGCCCAGCCCGAACGCGAGCGCGAGCGAGCCGACCCACGCGAGGACCGTGTACAGCATCTTCCGCCGGGAGACGCCCGACCCGCCGGCGGCGTAGCCGGAGCCGATGATGGCGCTGACGATAATCTCGTTGAACGACACGGGAACGCCGAGGGCGACGGCGGTCTGGGCGATGGCGAACGAGGGAATCATCGCCGCGATGGAGCGCCGCGGCCCGAGCGAGGAGTAGTCCTGCGCGAGCGCCTTAATCATGCGCGGCGCGCCGGTCCACGACCCAGCGAGGAGACCCACCCCGCCGCCGACGAGAAGCGCCGGAAGCGGGACCGCGACCACGTCCAGCAGGGGAACGAGCGGCCCGATGGCGAGGCCGACCTGACTGCCGCCCGCCGAGAAGGCGACGAGGCCGCCGAGGACGAGCAGGAATCGCCGCTGACCGCGGGTCTTGTCGGTCGTCACCCAGCGACCGACGATCGCGGCCGCGACGAGCGCGACGAAGAGGGAGGCGGCGACGAACCAGACCGTCTCGCCGAGGCCGATGCGGTCGGTCAGTTCGACTGCAGCGGCCCGGGCGACCGAGGCCGAACCCGACGCGCCGCCGAGCCCCGCGAACTCCATGTTGGCGACGAGCAGGCCGACGATTCCGGCGAGCGCGGGGACGGTCCACTGCTCGGAGACGCCGTCGGCGCGGAGGAGTCTGGCGGTCGCGTACGACGCCCCGCCGCCGACGAACGGCGTGAGAACCCACAGCGAGACGATTTGTTGGTACTTCGCCCACGCGGGGTCGCCGCCCATGGCGAGGCCGACGCCGACGACCGCGCCGGTGACGGTGAAGGCGGTGGCGATGGGGTAGCCCGCGAAGACGCCGAGCGCGACGAGCACCGCCGCAGTGAGGAGCGCGACGACCGCGGCCCCCGCGGTCAGCGTAACGCCGCCGATGAGTTCCGTTCCGACCGCGTTGGTGACGTTCGCGCCCTGCAGGAACGCCCCGGCGAAGCCGAGCAGGCCGACGATGAAGCCCGCGCGCATCACTGAGATGGCGTTGGCTCCGACCGCGGGCGCGAACGGCGTCGACCCCGACGACCCCGCGCCGATGGCCCACGCCATGAACAGGCTGGCGAGAGCGGCGACGACGAACGTGGCGAGCGTCGCGGCGGCTACCACGGGGCGACACCCCGGCGGTCGTCGGCGTCGGCTGTTGTCCCGTCCATCAGCGGCGGCGCGCCTCGTCGTACCCCTCGCTCAGGCCGAGGAGCGTCCGACGGACGAGGAGATACCCGAAGAAGACGAAGAGCAACAACGCGACGAGCAGCCCGACGAACACGGGATTCCCCGCGAGAAAGTCGACGAGGCCGTCTACGACCAAAGGGTCGGTCATGTGGATGGGTTCGGCGGGCACGAGGTATAGCAATTTCGGCGACGGGTCGTGAAAGAATACGAACACTCATGAGAAAACGCGAGTAACGCGGATTCGATGGCCGACCTCATCCCCTCCAGCCCGGGCGACCCGGACGACGACCGGGACGACCGAGACCCCAAGGTTATCGGCCTCGACAGCGACGAGGCCGACGACCTGCTCGGCGCCATCTCCTCGTCGACCGCCCGGTCGGTCCTCGCGTCGCTCCACGAGTCGCCGGCGACGCCCTCCGACCTCGCCACCGAGGTCGACACGTCCCTCCAGAACGTCCAGTACCACCTCGGAAACCTCTCGGAAGCGGGCCTCATCGAAGTCGCGGACACGAGGTACTCCGAGAAGGGCCGCGAGATGAAGGTGTACACGCCCGCGGACCGGGCGCTCGTCGTCGTCGCCGGGCGCGAGGACGAGACGAAGGGACTGAAAGGCGCGCTCACGCGCCTCATCGGCGGGGTCGGCGTCCTCGGTATCGGCGCGGCCGTGGTAAACCGGCTCGCTCGAACCGGGTCGGTACTCCCGTTCGGCTTCGGCAACTCGGCCGGTGGTGCGGACGGCGCTGGCGGTTCCGAAGCCGGCCAAAGCGGCGGGTCGGGAGGCGACCTCAACGCGACCTATCAGGCCGATTCAGCCAACACGACGACTGCGGCGGACTCGACGACGCAGACCGCGACGCAGACAGCTACCGAAACCGCGACGACGACCGGCGGCGACGGCGGGTTCAGCATCGCCGAAGCGACTACGACGGCGGACTCGGCGACGCAGACCGCGGAGGCGACGCAGACCGCGACAGAGTCGACGCGGACGGTGACGGAGGCCACATGGACCGCCGCGGAGACCGCGACCGCGACGCCGACGCGACGGCGGTTCCGGACACGACGGCCGCACAGACGGCCACGGAGACCGCGGCGCAACTCACGAGCGGGTCGGGCGGACTCGCCCAGACTATCGGGTCGCTCTCGCCGGGGACGCTGTTCTTCCTCGGCGGACTGACCGTGCTTCTCGCGTGGGTCGCGGTGGGCGTGCTGCGTGACTAAAACGGTTGTTTGAGCTTACGGTGCGTATTTGATACCGTCACCCGTAGGAGTGAGTACGAGGTCGCGCGTGGCCCCCAACGGCGACGGGACTGCCATCCGTGCCCCTGCCCCTCACCCCGTCGTCTCGCGCGGCCTCGGACTGTCCCCAACAGGCTTCCCCAGCCTGTTCCCGCTGATTCTTCCGGCCCTCCGCCGGACTCCACTGGGTTACTCGTCAGGGACGATACGGAACGTCTCGAAGACGTCGCCGTCGACGGTGACGAGTCGCCCGCGGAGCCCGCCGTCCGGCAGTTCCTCCAGTTCCGCGTGCGCCTTGCGGTTCCCTCGCGGTTGGGCGTGACTCCCCGGATTGAGGAGTGGAATCGGACCGGTGCCGTCGAATCCCGGCCGGTGGCTGTGGCCGAAGATGACCGCGTCGGCCCCGCGCTCGCGGCCGAACATCGAAAGCGCGGTGTTCCCGCCGCGGCGGGTGTGCGTCACCGCGAACTCGACGCCGCCGTAGGTGACGTTTCGCGCGACTGGAATCCGGTCGCGAATCTCGGGACCGTCGTTGTTGCCGTAGACCGCGAGGAAGCTGTCGGCCTCGTCGATGAACGCGTCGAGGACGGACTCGCGCATGAAGTCGCCCGCGTGGACGACGAGGTCGGCCTCGCGGACCGCGTCGAGGGTTCGGTTAGTCAGACGATGGCCGTCCGTGCTGTGAGTATCGGAGACGACGACGAGCATGCGCCGGGCTAGGGCCCGGAGGGATTGAAACCTACCGACTGCGGCGTCGGTGTCGGTCGGGGCCGGCCAGGACCGGTCGGCGAGCGGTGTCTCGGTTCCTCGTCGGTAGCTCTATCCGAGCGGGGGGAGTGGCCCACGATATGGCAGGCAGTACGTCCGTCGTCGTCGCCGCGCTCTTCGCGAACGGGGCGATTGCGATTCTCAAGTTCCTCGGCTATCTCGCGACCGGGAGTCCCTCCATGCTCTCCGAAACGTATCACTCCATCTCCGACACCGGTAACCAGGTGTTCCTCCTCATCGGCATCCGCGACAGCAAGCGCGACGAGACGCAGTCGCACCCCTTCGGTTATGGGAAATCGCAGTTCTTCTACTCGTTTCTCGTCTCCGTGATGCTGTTCGGTATCGCCGGCTGGGAGTCAGCCAAACACGGCTACGACGCCTGATGCACCCCAGCCACGGCGGGGGCGGTGAGGCGCTCTTCCTGCTCGGCTTCGAAATCGAGCCTGTGTTGGTCAACGTCGCCATCCTCCTCGGCGCAATCGCCTTCGAGAGCTACGCCTTCCTGAAGGCGAACGCCGAACTCCGCCGGCAGATGGAGGAGTACGAGTGGAGCGGTCTCGTGGAGGCGTTCCGGGAGACGAGCGACGTGACGACGCTCACGGCGTTCACCGAGGACACCGTCGCCCTCGCCGGCGCGATGCTCGCACTCGTCGGCATCGGCCTCACCGAACTCACGGGCAACGAGCTGTTCGACGCCGGCGCGGCGCTCCTCATCGGGATACTGCTCATGGGCTTCGCCATCGCGCTCGCGTGGGAGAACAAGCGCCTGCTCATCGGCGAGAGCGTCCCCGTGGACGAAGAACAGGAGATTCGGAGACTCGTCCGCGAGCACCCCCACGTCGCACACATCGACAAGTTCCGCGCGTCGTACGTCGGCCCCGAGAAACTCCTCGTCGCCCTCGACGTGAGCTTCGACCCCGAACTCGACACCGAGGAGATAGACGACCACATCAGCGACATCGAGGCCGAACTCAAGGCGGCCGACAACCGGGTCCACTTCGTCTACATCGAACCCGAACTGTAGAGGGACCTCACGCAAATCGCCCCCTCGGTCATGTTCGTCGCCGCCGGCGGCTACATCTACAGGCGGCCGATGTCGGCGAAAAACCTCGTTTCGCCCCGGGAGTGGAGGCACCAGCGAAGGCGGAGAAGCTCCAACGGAAGTTGGCAACGGGGGTAGGTATCACACTCGCCCTCGGTGGCGTGCTGTGGTTCGTCGTCGCGCTTGCGACTGGCTGAAGACACCTACCGCGTTTCGACCGCCTGTGCGACCCGCTCGACTGCTTCTTTGACTTCCGCGCGCGACACGTTCAGATTCGTCGTAAAGCGGGTGTGGTACTCGCCGAACGTCCCACCGAGGACGCCCGCGTCGTCGCACAGACTCACAAACTCCTCGGCCGTCAGCCCGGTACCCTCGGAATCGACGACGACGATGTTCGTATCGGGCGTCGGCACCGACAGTCCGGGGACGGCGTCGAGACCCTCGGCGAGGACCGTCGCGTTCGCGTGGTCGTCGGCGAGGCGGTCGATATTGTCGAGCGCGACGAGCCCCGGCGCGGCGATGATGCCGGCCTGTCGCATGCCGCCGCCGAACTGCTTTCTGACGCGGACGGCGTCCTCGATGAACGCCTCAGAACCGGCGAGCACCGAGCCGACGGGCGCGCCGAGCCCCTTCGAGAGACAGAACATCACCGTGTCCACGTGTTCGACCATCGCCGTCGGGTCCTCGTCGAGGGCGACGCAGGCGTTGAACAGGCGCGCGCCGTCGAGGTGGACGGGAATTCCGAGGTCGTGAGCCGCCGCTGCCGCGGCGTCGATATCGGCTTTCGGAATCGCGACGCCGCCGCGGGCGTTGTGGGTGTTTTCGAGACACAGCACGCCCGTGCCGGCGACGTGAAGCGACTCCTCGCGGGCGTGGTCGCGGACCTGTTCGGGCGTCGGCGCGGCGCGCTCGCCGGCGTCGTAGGCGCGGACCTGCAGGCCCGAAAGCTGGGCGAAGCCGCCGACCTCCCACTTGTAGACGTGCGCCTTCTCGTCCACGAGCGCCTCTTGGCCGGGGTCGGCGTGGACGCGGGCGGCGATCTGGTTGCCCATCGTCCCCGACGGCACGAACAGCGCGGCCTCCTTTCCGACCAGCTCGGCGGCGCGCGCTTCGAGTTCGTTCACGGTCGGGTCGTCGCCGTACACGTCGTCGCCGACGGCGGCGTCGCGGGCGGCCTCGCGCATCTCGTCGGACGGGAGCGTGACGGTGTCGCTTCGGAGGTCTATCATGCGCGGAGAGACCGCGCCGACGGAGAAATAAACGATGGTCCGCGGGGCGTTTCCCCGCGGTGTCGCAATATTTGCGCTTCGAAAGGTGTTTGCCCCGGGGACACACACGACGCGGTATGGACCCGCGCATCCGCGAGCACGCACAGACCATCGTCGACCACTCCACGAGCGTCGAGGCCGGCGACAACGTCGTCGTCTCCGCGCCCGCGGTG